>NZ_CP089979.1:0-300000 GCF_021389935.1 Fulvivirga ligni | reverse complement strand
TTTAAGGCCATACAAGAAATTTATCGTCCAACTATTCTTAGGGATGATATTAGGAAGTATTCTTCAATTAATATTTCCATTTCTCACACAGTCCATTGTGGATGTTGGTATTGCCAATCAGGATTTAAATTTTGTAACTCTGATTTTAATTGCACAGCTAATGTTATTTTTTAGCCGTACAGCAGTGGAGTTTATACGAGGTTGGATCTTATTGCATTTGGGTACTAGAATCAATATTTCGATTCTTTCCGATTTTTTGATAAAACTGATGAGGTTGCCATTATCATTTTTTGATTCTAAAATGATCGGTGATCTTTTACAGCGTATAGGTGATCATAGTAGAATAGAGGCTTTTCTTACATCAACTACTTTAAATGTTCTGTTTTCATTCGTTAACCTCCTGATTTTTGGAGTAGTGCTAGCTATTTATGACTTAAGGATATTCTGGGTGTTCCTTATTGGAAGCGGCTTTTATGTTATGTGGATTTTAATATTCATGAAGAAAAGACGAAATCTTGATTATAAAAGATTTGATCAAATGTCAATTAATCAAAGCAGCCTGATACAGCTTATAACTGGCATGCAAGAGATTAAACTTCATAATAGCGAGAAACAAAAGAGATGGGAGTGGGAAAGGATACAGGCAAAATTATTCAAGGTGAGTATAAAGGGGCTAGCACTAAATCAATACCAACAGGCGGGCTCATTTTTCATTAATGAGTTAAAAAATATTTTAATAACGTTTTTGGCTGCGAAGGCAGTGGTGACCGGTGAAATTACAATGGGTATGATGCTGGCCATACAATATATCATAGGCCAGTTAAATGCGCCCTTGAATCAGCTTGTTAGTTTTATACATACAGCTCAAGATGCCAAAATTAGTCTCGAAAGGCTGGGTGAAATTCATAATCAGGAAGATGAGGAAGATGAAGATGATAAAAAGGTGGATATATTTCCTGAAGATCTTTCGCTGAAGTTGGAAAATGTTCAATTCCAGTATAAAGGTCCTCATTCTGAGAATGTCTTAGATGATGTGAGCTTTAATATACCAGAGGGCAAGATAACAGCCATTGTAGGAGCTAGTGGAAGTGGAAAAACTACTTTGATCAAGCTCCTCTTAAAGTTTTATGAGCCAACTCAAGGAGAGATCAAACTGGGAGATATTAATCTGAGCAATTATGGTAATAGAATGTGGAGAGAAGAATGTGGTGCTGTTTTACAAGATGGATTCATCTTTTCAGATTCAATAGCAAAAAACATTGCAGTGAATGATGAAATAATTGACAAAGAAAAATTGCTTTATGCCACCAGAGTTGCAAATATTCAGGATTTCATAAAAGTATTGCCTCTGGGGTATAATACTAAAATTGGTAGTGACGGTCATGGGCTAAGTCAAGGACAGCGCCAAAGAATTTTAATAGCTCGAGCCGTTTACAAAAACCCTCGCTATCTCTTCTTTGATGAAGCCACAAATGCTTTGGATGCCAATAACGAAAAAATAATAATGAAGAATTTGGACGAATTCTTCAGTGGCAGAACTGTGATAGTGGTGGCACATAGGTTAAGCACAGTAAAAAATGCTGATCAGATAATTGTTTTGAATAATGGAAGAATAGAAGAAAGCGGTACCCATAATGAGCTTGCAGATAAAAAGGGAGCATATTATGAGTTAGTAAAGAATCAATTAGAACTAGGGCAATGACAAACTTCTGATTAACAATATTTTAATCTATTATCATGTTATTGTAATATTAATCCTTTTTGTGTTAAATTGAATGAAATAATTATTCAATTAAATTTTATAGACATGAAAAGTAAAAAATTAAAGATTGAGAATTTAAAAGTAAAAAGTTTCATTACGGAGGACTTGAAGGACGAGGCAGAAACAATTAAAGGAGGTTATGTTACATATGGCTGCACTGATGGCTGGGCGGGATGTCCTGTAGGTGGCGGAGGCGGCGGAGGCGGCACATACGCTTCTTGTAACCCTAATGCCTGGTATACTCATCGACCTTGCGATACAGGAGAACCTGTACATTGCAGCCCATGTAATTAAGATATTCATTAGGGCAATTTCTAATTGCCCTAATTTTTTGCGTAAATAAAAGACTAGCGTTTATGCCTAATACTGATAATATCAGAGTAAGAAGTGAAGAGGTTCAGGAGATATTAAGTCATATACCTCACTGGTTAATCCGTTGGGGAATTACAGTAATTTTTATTGTGTTGGGTGTAATCATCATATCTAGCTGGTTTATCAAATACCCTGATACAGCAAGTGCCAGGTTAGTACTCACCTCAGAAACACCCCCGGTTCATTTAGTATCCAGATCAGCAGGTAAGCTTCGGTTATTGACCGAGGATAAACAAACTATAGAAGAGGACAGGATCCTCGGTGTGATAGAAAATCCTGCGTCATATGCTGATGTAATGGCGCTTGAACAGCATTTGAAAGAAATTAAAAGTGATGTCTACAATTATAACTTTGTTGATAAAGCAGCTCAATTAGATCAATCTTTAAATGTTGGCTCTTTACAAAATATTTATTTTTCCTTCACTTCGGCAGTGGAAGATGCTAAAAGATTTACTTCTATTTCTTTTTATGAAAATCAAAGAACGGCGCTTAGTAAGCGAATGAAATATTATGAAAAGCTCAATGCGGGTCTTAATGATCAAATAGGATTAGCAGAGAATGAAATAGAAATAGCAGAAAGTATCTATCAAGATGATTCTTTACTTTATAAACAGCGTGCGGGTACTAAGCCCGAAATGAATAAGTCTAAATCTAACTATCTGGCCAGTAAAAGAAATAAAGAAAATTTACAGTCGTCAATTATTCAGAATAGTATCCAAATAGCAGAACTACGTTCACAAATTGATGAATTGCAATTAAAAGAAGTTCAAGAGATTGATCAGTTTAAGGCCAATGTTATAGTTAGCTACGAGCGCCTTGAAAGTGAATTAATTGCATGGAAACAACAGTATCTATTAATCAGTCCTATGCCGGGAAAGGTTTCATTCTCTAAATTTTGGAGTGATAATCAGTATGTACAGGCCGGTGAAGAGGTGATGACAGTAATTCCACTTTCAGAAGAAGTTATCGGAAATGTTTCTATGCCCATAATGGGTTCAGGTAAAATAAAGACTGGCCAGCGTGTTAATATTAAAGTAGATAACTATCCTTCAAACGAGTATGGAATGCTTGTGGGTAAAGTAGAGTCTATTGCGTTAGTGCCAAGAGATGATACCTATAATATTAGAATAAGTCTTCCTAATGGGTTAACCAGTAACTATAATCAGACGCTGGCTTTTAAGCAGGAAATGCAAGGAACAGCCGATATTATCACGGAGGATAAGAGGTTAATAGAAAGAGTATTTAGCCAGTTTTCGGCCATTCTAAATAGAATGGATTAATCCATTTTTCTAAACTATCCAATCACCTAACCATTTCAAATGAAGTTATTTCCGAGAGCACTATTAAGAATAGGAGGTGCTCCTTATAAAGAGTGGGAATCATTTAATTTCCCATATTTAACAGAGCAGATAAATCGGTTAACACTTTTAGAGGTTAAAAGGGAAGAAACCAAGTCTGTCTTATGTGATGATCTTTTTGCCTTCATCAGTAACAGTGAAAGTTCTGAAGATCAGAATAGTGTACAAAATCTAAGACGAGATATTTATAATGGCAGGAAGTTAAAAAAAAGCAAAATAGATAAGGCTCTATTGGCACTAACACCAGTATTAGCAGGGAAATTATCAGAATACCTCGCGCTGATAGATAATATTAAAAGAGTAGAGAAGGAAGGTGAAAATATCTATCAAAATGAAAATGAAGCAGCGAAATCGATCTTAAAGCGCCTGGTTTCTTCTTCAACTTTTCAAAAAGGACTTCTCTTATCTAGCAAGAATCTCTTAGACAGGATTTCAGCATATCAAAAGGGTAAAATTACAAGGAAAAAGGAGCTACAGGTGGAGAGTAGCTTGCTTCAGTATCTATCCAGGATTTACACTAAAACCTCTCCATTTAGCACATTTACAAATCTATCTCAGGTTCATTTAGATGCAGACATAATAAATAAAAAGGTAAGAGTAACTTCTGAAGCTCAGGTTATATCACATATAAGGTTAAATAACTACCTATTTAAATACATATCGGATCTTCTGAAACAATACAGGGAGGCCTATTTAAACTTGTTGTTGAGAACTAACCCTACAATACAGAGCAATGAGGATCATTATTTATACCTGACGAATAGCAATAATGTTGAATCCTTTCAAAGGATGCCACAAAATCCTTTAGTAAGCCACATCATTGAAACAGTTGATTCCCAGGAAGAAGGATTCAAGTTTGAGGCATTGATAACCGTCCTTCAAAGTGACGTTGATGCAGCACCTGAAGAATTGGAAGACTATATTAATCAGCTTATCAATTACGGACTTTTGGAGTATAACATTGGGGTTTCGGGCATAGACCCAGATTGGGATGTTAAGCTAGTAGAAAAACTATCGTTGTGGGGAGAGTCAGTGCCCTTTATATCAGATTTGATTGAGGCATTAAAGTCTTTGCGAAGCCTGGCCCTTAAATATGAGAAGGCTGGAGTATTTGAACGGAAAGAAATACTACAGGAAGCGTTTGACGAAATCAGAGAAGCTTGCTTTAAAATTCATAAAGCGGCCCAATTGCCCGAAGATGAAAGAAAACCATTAGAAGAACTGGAAAAAAAATGGAGAGAAACTACTCTTGATAAAAGTCAGAATAGTGAAGGTGCAACTATAACAGAGCGAGATTTCGAATTTAAGCATCGGGCTTCAACTATTTTTAGTTTTAAACCTGAACAGCTCTTTTATGAAGATACAACTCGTGATAGTCAAATAACCTTTGAACAAGGCGAGGTTTCTGAGCTGATACAACCTTTCCAACAGTTACTAAATCATATGAGGTTGTTCAACTCATATAAAAACGAGAAAGATAGAATGATGGCTTACTTTCTTAAAAAGTATGGTGCAAAGGAGAAAGTGGATGTTCTAACTTTTTATGAAGACTATTTCAGAGACATTAAAAGGCCTGATAAAGAGAAAAAAGAGGGTGGAGAAATGTCCGAAGTTGCGTCAATTAAGGTCAGAAGTCAACTTATCGAAGATTGGAGGAGGAGCTTTACTGAGGAATTAAAGAAGCAGCGAATAGGAAAGGAAGAAGTACATGTTGGTCTGGATGTTTTAAGGAAAGTAAATGAGTTAAATAAATTTTCTGACACTGGAGGTCAGGCTAATTCCTACGGTGCTTTTCTTCAGTTTTATTATGAAAATGATCAATTAAGAGCTGTGTTAAACGGTAGTTTTCCTGGCTATGGTAAAATGTACAGCAGATTTCTCCATGTCTTTGATGAAGACCTTACAGGTGAACTCAGGACATTTAATCAGATATTACAAAATGAAGAGGCAATTATGTTAGAAAACTGTGATGCCTCTTATTTCAACGCGAATTTGCATCCCCCATTAATGCCTTATGAAGTCTGGATGCCTGGTAGTCACAATTCACTGGTGGAAGAAATGCAGATCCCAATTACCGATTTCGCAGTTGTATACAATTACCAGATTGAGGCTTTAGAACTAATTCAGAAATCGACAAATAAGAAATTGTATGTCTTTGATTTAGGGTTTCAGGGGCAGAGCGGTAGGTCACAGTTATTTCAACTCTTAGAAAAATTTACACCCTCCGAACAGACTCATCCTTACAGTCTCAACAATTATGTTAATCAGCTAAGTGAAGCGGAGCAAAATGACAATAAAATAAAGATTTATCCCAGGATTGTCTTTGAAGAGCGGATAGTTCTACAAAGAAAAACCTGGGGTATTCCAAAGGAGTTACTGCCGTTTCGCCAACCTTTAGACTCCGACTGGGATTATTTTAGAGCAGTTAATTTATGGAGAAAGGAGCAGCAAATTCCTGATGAAGTTTTTATACATGTAAATCAGGATAGATTAGGCACAAATAAGGATATTGATGAAGAGGCTAGAAAGAAAATAACCAAGGATGATTATAAGCCTCAATATATTGATTTCAGAAATCCATTATTTGTGAACCTATTAGAAAAGCTTTTTAAAAAAGTGCCGCTAAATCTTCGTGTTGTTGAAATTCTCCCAGGTAAGAATCAGATGCTTCAGATTGATAATGAAAGGTTTGTTACGGAGTTTGTGGTGCAATGGTATACTAATAATTAATATGAGGGTGTATAAACCAGATGTGGAAAAAGAATGGATGGCAGTGCATATCTATTATTCAGAGCCTTGGGAAAATTTTCTTACAGAAAGCTTATCGCCCCTGATAATGAGTGACGAATTTCAGAACTCTATCGATCAGTTTTTTTTTATAAGATACTGGGAAAAAGGACCTCATATTAGACTAAGGCTAAAGGCGGACAAAGATGCTTTTGGTAAGTTCTTAAAGCCTTTATTGTCAGGTCACATTAACAGCTATCTTAGGAAGTACCCCTCCCACAGAAATGATTATAATGCCCATGATATGGCTGGCTGGTATGATAATAATTCTATCCAATACCTGCCTTATGAACCAGAAACAGTAAGGTACGGTGGTAGCTCTCTACTACCTATTGCTGAGAAACAGTTTCAGGCGTCATCTTCTGTCGTATTAGGTATACTGAGAGATAATTACAAGGATTGGGACTATTCAAGCATATTGGGAGCAGGTATTCAGTTGCATTTAAGTTTTGCTTATGCGGCAGGAATGAATGAATCTGAGGCGCAGTTATTTTTCAATCAGGTTTTTCAAAATTGGTTTCCCAGGGCCTATCATGTTTACGATAAAAATATCACGAAAGAGGAATTAGATAAGCGCAAAGAGTATACGCTGAACGCCTTTAAGTCTAATTTAGCCGCTCAAAAGAATGTTTTGATTCCATATGTTGAAACCATATGGCACGCCTTAAAGAAGAATGAAGATTTTGAACAAGATTTTTTGAATGATTGGGTAATCTCGAATCAACAAATTACTAAAGAGATGATTGGTGAGGTAGATTCTGAGAGTTTTTCTTATCCAAATCTCTTCGAACTGTATAAAACTCTTAAAATCTCTGAACAGAATAAAAGGCTGTGGTCAGTATATGATAGCTTCATACATATGACCAATAATAGACTTGGAATCAAAAACCAAGATGAAGGTTATCTTGCCTATCTAATGTCTGAAAGTTTTAAAGTGATTCAATGAAAATAAGAGATAATGAATATTTAAAGGCATCTATAGCCATAGCTGACCGGCTGTTGGATGAAGTTGAGATCACTGAAAAAGGATTCAGTTGGGAAACACTTAGTCTGTTAGATCACAATGAGATGGAATACAGTGCTTCTGAAAGTCTTTATTCTGGAGTTTCTGGTATCATCTATTTTCTTTTAGAATTGTATAAAGAAACTAACTATAATAGATACCAAGAAGCTGTAATTAAAGGGGTTGATTGGCTATTGGATTACTGTGCGAAACACCCAACAAAATATTATTCATTTTACACGGGTAGAGTGGGGGTGGCTTCCACTTTGATTGAAATTGGTGAATATTTGGGCAATCCGGAATATAGCCAGAAGGCGTTAAGCTTAATAAAAGATTGTGATACTTTTTTAGATGAGAAGCCCATAGTAGATGATCTTATCAATGGCATTTCAGGCACATTGTTAGGTCTTTTGCATATTCATGCAACAACTAAGAATGATTTAGTTTTAGAGAAAATTAAGATCTATGTTCAGCACTTGGTCAACCGAATCAATGTACATGAGGAAGGTTTTTATTGGGATAGGAATGCAAAGGCCAGCAAAGGATTATGTGGCTTTTCTCATGGAGTAGCAGGAGTAGGCTATGTTTTTCTGGAGCTCGGCAAGTACTTTCAAAATGATACCTTCTATTATATCGCAACACAGGCCTTTGCCTATGAAAATAGTCATTTTAAGCATGAGATAAATAATTGGCCAGATTTAAGAAATGGTTTTTACGATAACGAATCTTTTGAGATTCAAAAAAAGGAATATCTCGATGGTAATAAAGGATTTTTCTTTCAGGAAAAGGATATGATCGCATGGTGTCATGGTGCTCCGGGGGTTGGACTTTCCAGAATTAAGGCCTTTCAGGTATTGGGGAAATCTGATTATTTAAGAGATCTAAATCGCGCTGCAACTAAAACAGTGGAGAGCCTTGAAAATATTAATGCTTTGCCGGGTTGCTTTGTTTTGTGTCATGGAGGTGGAGGCAATGCTTTATTTTTGATGGAGTTAGATAGGTTCAATAATGCAAATGAGTATTATTCGTTAGTTGAGAAGGTTGCAAAAAGGAGCTTGGATTCGTACAACCAATATGGCTATTATAATTCTGGTTATGCATTTGCCAAAGATAAAACCGATATTAGTTTGTTCATGGGTGATGCCGGAATTGGATATTTTTATCTATTGGTGTCAAAAGGTAAGATAAGCAGTCCTACTATTTTAAAGCCTGAATTATCAAAGGTTTTTGGTGAAAATGCTGGAGGTATTTTATCATTAACTAAAGACCAGCTGTTTGAAAGATTATTTAATAGATGTTTTCCGTTATCAGGTTCTTTTCTTATCAAGCTGGTCAAGCCAAATTTCAACATAAGTTTTTTGAAGTATGTAACTGATGAGTTGGCGGTTGTTTCAGATAATTTAGATGCATCTGTTAAGTCCAAATGGAGTTATGACCTGTTAAAATTGAGCTTGGATAGCAAAGATCGAAGTGATGCTTACAGACATTTAAAAGCAATTGTGGAGATAGAAAATAATAAATCATTACTACTCAGTGACAAAGATTTACTGGGTGCTGTTCTGAAAATTCCAGATGATAATGAGCTTGCTGATTACCCTGAAGCTGAATCTGTGGACGGTGAATATGCCTTATTAGCGCCAGGGCCTTTGGGGGTTCATGAATATTTCTTAGATGAATTCTCTCATGCAGTTATAAAAAATTTTCTTCTACCTTCTAAAATTGGAATAGTAATTAAGAATGTTGTTAACTTATGTGAAGTAAATAATGAGGATGAAAGGGTGCAAGTGGAAAGTGCTGCATTAGCTCAAATTAAACAATACCTTTTATCAGGAATGTTAGTAGTAGAAAGATGAAAAATAAAACTCATTTTAAAGTAATAGGTCTAATGTCCGGCACCTCTCTTGATGGTCTGGATATTTGCTACTGCCAATTTCAGTTGGATGATCAATGGAGCTTTAAAATTATTCAAGCAGAAACCTTAGAGTATCCGCAGGAGATGATTGAAAGGTTGATGGAAAGCACTACACTTTCAGGCCAGCAACTCACTCAGCTTGATCATGATTTGGGTAATTATATTGGTAAGTCGGTGCAAGAATTTGTTGATAAATATGAATTAGAGGTCGATTTTATATCATCTCATGGGCATACCGTATTTCATCAGCCTGAAAATGGTTTTACTTTACAAATTGGAAATATAAATGATATCTCTGCTAAAACAGGATTGCCGGTTATTGGTGATTTTAGGTCATTAGATGTTGCTCATGGTGGACAGGGAGCTCCATTGGTGCCAATCGGGGACAGACTGCTTTTCGCTGATTATGATTACTGCCTTAATTTGGGGGGCATTGCTAATATTTCTTATGAAAATGATGGAGATAGAATAGCCTTTGATATTTCACCTTGTAATATGGCTTTAAATCATCTTGCGGCCCGGTTTGGTAAATCATATGATCATGAGGGGAGCCTCGCTCGATCAGGACAGGTGGATGATTCGTTGTTGAGGGTTTTGAATGATTTGCCATTTTATTCAGCGTCCGCTCCTAAATCATTAGGATTCGAATGGATGGAGAAGAACTTTTTTCCACTGCTAGAGCAAAAGGGATACACTAACGAAGACCTCTTAGCCACCTGTGTTGAGAATTTTGCCATTCAAATAGCTCGCACAATCTCCAAGCCCAATACTAAGCTCCTGATTACAGGTGGTGGAGCATTTAACAATTATTTAATAGAGAGAATAAACTTTCATTCTGGCAAGAATACCGAAGTGATAATTCCCAATAAAGAAGTGATTGGCTTTAAAGAGGCGTTGATTTTTGCTTTTTTGGGCGTTTTAAAAGTGACAGGGCAATCAAACTGTTTGTCTAGCGTTACCGGTGCAAGCCAGGATACTTGTGGAGGTGTGAGTGTGGGGTTTAAGTGAGTCCTTTCTTTTCCTTAGATTTGAGGCCTCATGAAATTGGATGCTATGAAAGAATTATTAGAGAAATTTGAAAATAAGAGACCGGAAATAGTCTTTGAGTGGAGCGATAGTGAAACGGAGGCCGAAGGCTGGGTAGTGATCAACTCTTTGAGAGGAGGAGCAGCTGGCGGAGGAACCAGAATGCGCAAGGGCTTGGATAAGAATGAGGTAGTGTCACTGGCTAAAACCATGGAGGTGAAGTTTACCGTATCAGGTCCGCCGATAGGGGGCGCTAAATCAGGGATTAACTTTGACCCTGAAGATCCCCGTAAACAAGGAGTTTTAGAAAGATGGTATGCCGCTGTAAAACCACTATTAAAATATTATTACGGTACAGGAGGAGACTTAAATGTAGATGAAATTCACGAGGTGATACCTATCACAGAAGATGTGGGTGTTTGGCATCCTCAGGAAGGTGTATTTCACGGACATTTTCAGCCAACAGAAGCTCAGATCATTAATAGGATTGGTCAATTAAGACAAGGAGTGATCAAAGTGTTGGAAAATGAGAGTTACTCTCCAAACATAAAGAAGAAATATACCGTGGCCGATATGATCACGGGTTATGGTGTGTCTGAGGCTATCAAACATTATTACACTATTTGGGGTGGTGACGTTACTGCAAAAAGAGCTGTAATCCAGGGTTGGGGTAATGTAGGTGCCGCAGCTGGGTTTTACCTATCTCAGATGGGAGTAAAAGTGGTAGGTGTTATTGATAGAAATGGTGGGGTTATGAACCAAGAAGGGTTTAGTCATGAAGAGATAACCGAATTGTTCTTAAATAGAAAAGGCAATCAGCTGGTGTCTCCGGAATTAATTTCTTTTGAAGAGATTAATGAGAAAATCTGGGATTTGGAGTTTGAAGTATTCATTCCTGCTGCAGCTTCCCGTTTAATCACTCGTGATCAGGTGGAGAGAATGATCAATTCCGGGCTTGAGGTGTTTTCATGTGGCGCTAATGTGCCTTTTGCCGACCCTGAAATATTTTTTGGGCCAACCGGCTTATATGCTGATAGTAACTTTTCGGTAATACCAGACTTCATTGCTAACTGTGGCATGGCCAGAGTTTTTGCGTATCTTATGGAGAATGAAGTAGGCCTGGAAGATGAAGATATTTTCTCAGATACCTCTGAATGTATAAAAAAAGCTCTTATGAAAACTTATGAGCTAAACAGCAAAAAGACTGAAATAGCAAAAACTTCGTTTGAAAGTGCACTTAGTCTGTTGGTATAACCGCTTATAAATTTTTAACCTCTAATTAATTTATAAGAACAGAGGATTTTCATTAGATTACATACCTTTGAGAATTGTATATTCGGATGTACTGTATTTCACTTGAAAAAATCCTATTATTTAAAGTAATTGTAGAAAAAATTCAAATTAGTGAGTAAAGCGCTTTTAAGATTATTACTGGTTTTATTTTTATTTACTGCCTCGTTATCTTCCTTTGGCGCTAGTGAGTCCGCCAAGGTATCAGAAACCACTACCTCAGAAATAGTTCAGGAAGAAGAGAAACATGGGCAGGCTCAACACGCAGAAGGCCATGGAGAAGGGCATGCAGAGGCAGCTCATCACGCACCTCCGGGCTGGACCATAATTCCTTTCGTTATCCTATTGTTAATGATAGCCACTGGGCCGTTGTTTTATGAGCACCTTTGGCATAAAAACTATCCAATAGTAGCCATTGCACTGGCAGTACTGGTGGTTTTGTACTACCTCTTTGGGCTTCATAATACACATGCACCGATACACGCTTTGGCAGAATATGTTCAGTTCATAGCATTATTGGCATCGCTATACATCGCCTCAGGTGGTATCATGATTGATATCGACAAGAAGTCTACGCCAATGGCCAATGTTATATTGCTATTTGTGGGCGCTATTGTGGCTAACCTGATTGGGACTACCGGTGCATCAATGCTTTTGGTTAGGCCGTACATCAGATTGAACAAGACCAGAATAAAAGCATATCATATCATATTCTTTATTTTCTCGGTAAGTAACATTGGTGGTTCATTAACACCAATTGGAGATCCTCCATTGTTCCTGGGATTCTTAAAAGGAATACCGTTCTTCTGGACTTTAGAGCATAACATAGTTGCCTGGTTATTTGCATTGGTACTATTATTAGTGGCGTTTTATATTTTAGATAGGAGAAACAAATCTAATTATGGCCTTTCTGATGAAGAGATAACTTATACCAACAAAATTAAGCTGGTAGGCTTTAGAAATTTCGTTTGGCTGGCAGTGGTTATTGGTTCCGTATTTCTGGATCCTAATGTTATAAGCTGGGTGCCTGCCATTCATTATGATGGTCAAAAGTTCTCATTTCTAAGAGAAATTATCATGCTTGGAGTTGCATTCTGTTCCTACAAGTTTGCAAATAAAAGGGCTATAGATGGGAATGAATTTAGCTTCGAACCCATAAGAGAAGTGGCCTTTATCTTCATTGGTATTTTTGGTACTATGATGCCTGCATTGGAGATAGTGAGTGGTTTTGCGGCATCTCCGGAAGGATCTAAGTTAATTAGTCATAATACATTATATTGGGGTACTGGCATGTTGTCTGGATTCTTAGATAATGCCCCTACTTACCTAAATTTCCTGACGGCGGCAATGGCTTCTCAAGGTGGTGATATAAGTAATATTTCTCAAGTAGTGGATTTTGCTAATGGAGGCGTTTTTCATGATAGTGTGCTAGACCTCAAAGCTATATCCATTGCTGCAGTGTTCTTCGGAGCATTTACATATATAGGTAACGGACCTAATTTTATGGTGAAGTCTATTGCAGAGCAAATAGGTATTAAAATGCCTTCATTCTTTGGATATATAATAAGATTTTCGATCCCGTTTCTTCTTCCTCTATTGGTGTTGGTATGGCTGGTATTCTTTGCCTTTATATAAAAGATTAGGAGTAAAATATAATTAAAAAGGCCATTTGAAATGAATCAAATGGCCTTTTTAATTTATTAAAGTATCTGCTTAAGCGAAGATAGTATTTAGCTTCACCAATGCATCTGTCTTAAATTTACTGTCAATAAGAATGGATACGTTGTTTTTGCTGCCACCATAAGACACCATTCTAATAGGCAGGTCACCCAGAGAATCAAATATTTTCTTTAAGGCTCCTTGCTTATTGGTGAGCATGCTTCCTACTATACAAACAATACTTTGGTTATTATCTACCTCTACAAAGCCGAAATTTGAAAGCTCATCTACAATTTCTTGAAGGTGAGAGGCATTGTCAATAGTTACGGATACAGCCACCTCTGAAGTGGTGATCATGTCTATTGAAGTTTTATATTTTTCAAATACCTCAAACAATCTTCTCAAGAAGCCATGTGCCAATAGCATTCTCGTAGACTTAATCTTTATGGCCGTAATACCATCTTTAGCGGCTATAGCCTTTATATCTGCACTGCCGGTTGTGTTGTGTATTACCGTTCCAGCGGCTTCAGGGTTAAGAGTACTTTTAAGTCTTACAGGAATACCAAATTTTTGAGCAGGTAGAATAGACGATGGATGCAATATTTTAGCCCCGAAATATGCAAGCTCGGCAGCTTCATCAAAGCTAAGCTCTGAAATAGGGAACGTGCTGTCTACCACTCTAGGGTCATTATTATGCATACCATCTATGTCAGTCCAAATTTGTACTTCTTTGGCTGCTATAGCTGCACCTACGAGGGAAGCTGTGTAGTCACTGCCACCTCTTTGTAAGTTGTCTGTTTTACCTTCGTGGTTTCTACAAATAAATCCTTGTGTAATATAGATTTGCTTCTTGTCCTGGCTGTCTAATATTTTTTTAAGCTCGGTAGAAATGCTGTCAATTCTTGGCTCAGCATCTTCATCAATGCTCATGAAATCAAGAGCCGGCAAAAGAGCGTTATCTATATCAGCCTCAAGTAAGTATTGGTGAAAAAGGTTGGTAGACATAATTTCACCAAAGGCCAATAATGTTTTGTTATTACCTTCATTGAAGTCAGGAATACTTGTCAGAGCATCTATGTCATTAAAGAAGCTATGAATAAGCTCGGTTCCTTTAGATTTACCTTCTTCTGTAGAATATAAATTGTCTATAAATTGATCGTAGTGTTTCTTAAGATTACCCACCTTATCCTTGGCCTCCTTCTGTTTCTTGGCAAGAAGTAATTCGCCAATTTCAACTAAAGAATTTGTAGTGCCGGATACAGCTGATAAAACCACTATTTTAGGTTCATTATCTGCTGTAATGAGGTCTGCCACTGTGTGCATTCGTTCGGGTAAACCGACCGATGTTCCTCCAAATTTGTAGATAATCATTTTGTGATATTTTTAATATTTGCGTGCAAAACTAATATGATTCGCATAAAAAAAGCCTCATTAAGAGGCTTTTTTTTAATTAAAAGGAAGAATTATTGTCTTTCTTTATGATTTTGTCTTATAATTCGATCTCTGTAATGCTCATGGCAGCTACATTCAAACCATAGTAAGCACCAATTATACCTTCAAAATTTCCAGATTCATCATATCCTACAACGTATAAGTCATAGTCGCCCTTGTTCATAAAGGCTAAGGTGAATTGATTATTGTCATTTACCACAGTGCTGGAAGCCGCATTAGCAAACCTTAAGTTATTGGCTTTTGGTTTAATGATTTCACCATTAGAGAATGTCTCTTTAGGGTAGGCGAAAACCACAGCATGATGAACATCAATGTTTTCTGTAAGAACTCCCTGAATGGTGCCAGCTTCTTCTGCTGACACTAATCTGATGGTAGGTTTCAGCATATAAGCCTCACTTTGTGAGTTTTTCACAAGTGCTTTTCTCACGTCAAAATCAAGGGTGAGATTAGTTACTCCATTCATAGGTACAGTAAAGCTTCCTGCTACCTTGTATTCTTCCTGAGCATTATCGTTTGGAAGATAAAGCGATTTGGATGTGCCATCAGCAAATAGTACATAGCTGCTAGGCGTAGAAGGTTCTCCTTCCCCTTCAAGTGGTATGTTAAGGTTTAATCTTAATGCGCTGTAGGTCCCGGCATCTAATTTTTCTTCTGAGATCAGAAGCTTTTCGCCATTTTGATAGCTTAAAAGGTCAACAGGTAATGGCTCGTCAAATGATTTTATAATTTGCCATCCTGCAGGACCATTTACTTCTATACTGCTTACTGAAATAATTACCCCTGCGATATTGGCGTCATCAATTGGTGCATCTGTAAGATAGATATTTGCTTTCCCTCTGCCATCAATCTCTTCATCTTTGTTACAGGCTATAAATGTAGAGAAGATTGATGCAATAAATACTAAGCTTAAAATTCTCGTCTTCATCATTATTTTTTGTGATTAATTTTCTTTGTAAACGCTTTAGGGAGAGCCTTTTGTATGTGCATTACTATGGAGGGAGTTATTTGCAGGATGAGTGTGATTATACGCCGATGAGTTGATTTTTAGGCACAAAAAAAGGGGCTAACTAGCCCCTTTTTTCGATCTATGTTTATCAGTAGATTACTTTTTGTTGTCATCTACTTCTTCGAATTCAACATCCGAAACATCACTGTCAGCACCAGCTTCAGCCTCAGGTCCTTGTGCTCCGTCTGCAGCTCCAGCTCCATCAGCACCTGGCTGACCGCCTGTAGCAGCATACATCTCTTGAGCAGCACCTTCCCATGCTTTATTCAATCCTTCCATAGCTGTTTCAATAGCCGCAAGGTCTTGAGATTGGTGAGCTTTCTTCAATTCTTCAAGGGCAGAGTTAATTTTGCCTTTGTTATCATCAGAAAGTTTGTCACCATACTCTTTTAATTGCTTCTCTGTTTGGAAGATTAAAGAGTCAGCAGCATTGATTTTATCAATTTTCTCTTTTGCCTCTTTATCAGCATCAGCGTTAGCCTGAGCTTCTTGTCTCATTTTCTCGATTTCCTCATCAGTAAGACCTGAAGATGACTCGATTCTGATTTTTTGTTCTTTACCAGTTCCTTTGTCCTTAGCAGATACATTCATGATACCGTTAGCATCAATATCGAATGTAACTTCTACTTGAGGCACACCTCTTGGAGCTGGTGGAATACCATCCAGGTGGAATCTACCAATAGTTCTGTTATCCTTAGCCATTGATCTCTCACCTTGTAATACGTGGATTTCCACTGAAGGCTGGTTATCAGCAGCTGTAGAGAATACTTCAGACTTTTTAGTAGGTATAGTAGTGTTAGCTTCGATTAACTTAGTGAACACACCACCCATAGTTTCGATACCTAATGAAAGCGGAGTTACATCTAGAAGAAGGACATCTTTTACTTCACCAGTTAAAACACCACCTTGGATAGATGCTCCGATAGCTACTACCTCATCAGGGTTAACACCTTTTGAAGGTTTTTTACCGAAGAATTTCTCTACCTCTTCCTGAATTTTAGGTATTCTGGTAGAACCACCTACTAAGATTACTTCGTCAATATCAGAAGCAGTCATTCCAGCATCATTAAGAGCAGCTTTACAAGGATCCATAGATCTTCTGATAAGATCATCACAGATCTGCTCGAATTTAGCTCTGGTTAATTTTCTTACCAAGTGCTTAGGAACACCGTCCACAGGCATAATGTATGGTAAGTTAATTTCAGTTTCTGTAGAGCTAGATAATTCAATTTTAGCTTTCTCAGCAGCTTCTTTAAGTCTCTGTAGAGCCATAGGATCTTTTCTAAGATCTATGTTCTCGTCATTCAAGAACTCTTGAGCTAACCAGTCAATAATTTTCTGGTCAAAGTCGTCACCACCAAGGTGAACATCTCCGTTAGTAGATTTTACTTCAAATACGCCGTCACCAAGTTCAAGAATAGATATATCAAATGTACCACCACCAAGGTCATACACTGCTATTTTCATGTCCTGATCTTTTTTGTCAAGACCATAAGCAAGAGCAGCAGCAGTAGGCTCGTTGATAATACGTTTTACTTCTAAGCCAGCTATCTGACCAGCTTCTTTAGTAGCTTGTCTTTCAGCATCGTTAAAGTAAGCAGGTACAGTAATTACCGCTTCTTTAACCTCAGTTCCCAGATAATCTTCAGCTGTAGATTTCATCTTTTGAAGAATCATAGCTGAAATTTCCTGAGGTGTATAGTTTCTGTCGCCAATTTTTACGCGAACAACATCATTATTTCCCTTTTCTACCTGGTAAGACATAGATTTCTTCTCTTCGCTTACTTCAGAGAATTTCTTACCCATAAATCTCTTTACAGAGCTTACAGTGTTATGAGGGTTAGTGATGGCCTGTCTCTTAGCAGGATCTCCTATTTTTCTTTCACCTTTTCCATCCTCAAGAAAAGCTACTATAGAAGGAGTAGTTCTTCTTCCTTCGCTATTAGGGATCACTACAGGCTCATTACCTTCCATCACGGCCACGCAAGAGTTGGTAGTACCTAAGTCAATTCCAATAATTTTTCCCATGATAATTAAGTCCTTATTTATGAATTAATAATTTCTATTTTTATTTCGTAATAACAACTTATCAATGGTTGTGCCAAATCAAAGACGCTGACAGTATGGCAGAAGGTGCTGACAGAAGGGAACAAAAAAGCCGCTCCGTAGTTGAAGCGGCAGTATTGAGTTATATAAAGATCGAAATTTATAAATCCAAATTCTCGAGTATTATAATGTCCACTTCACCTGAGACGGTAAGGTCGTTGCCAGTGGCATTATTTGAACCGCTTACATTAAACGAAAATGTAAATTGTAATGAACCTGTAGATGGATCATAACTATAATTAGAAATGTCTAGATCGGTATAAGTAGAACTATTAAAGGTATTGGCTATATCAAAAACTTTAAAATCTGTAGTCACAATATCTTTGAAGAAGAAAATTGAAAAGTTTTCAAACGTGAAGTTACCATCTTCTTCTGTAATATTTGCAGATACAGTGACTCTCGATGCTTGGTATATATCATCAGGCGTGCTTAAAAAGCGATATACGCTAATGGAACTACTTGTTTCGCCAATATTAATTATATTATAAGTGCGTAAATAACCAATTGAGGCAAATTTAAAATTTGAGGTGTCCTTAAACACTACATCTTCAGGTGTCATTCCGTCTAAATAAACCATAATATTTCCATATTTGGCTATTTGATCATAACCCTCACCATTTTCTCCATCTTGACCGTCTAAACCATTAGTGCCGTTAGTGCCATTGGTCCCGTTGGCTCCATCTGGTCCTGCTGGCCCTACTTCACCGTCCTGACACGCCATGAACATGCACATGGCTATTATTATAATTATATAAAAATGATTCTTCATTTTGGTTTCTTTTAAATTGAAAATTCTATCACTAATTGGAAATAGGTTTGGAAGACTAATTAATGTATTCAAGCACCACTAACTCTACCTCTCCTGATACATTCAAATCATTTCCAGTGTCATTATTTGCTCCGGTGACATTAAATGAAAATGAGAATTGCATTGTGCCAGTACTTGGCGTATAGCTATAATCTTCAATAACCAAATCTGTATAACTGGAAGAACTGTAGGTATCGTAAATGCCAAAAACTTTAAAGTCTGTAGTAACCACATCTTTTCCTATTTCCAAGCTGAAATTTGGGAAAGACAGTGTTTCTCCGTCTTCGACGGTCATGATTAGTCTGGCTACGGAATACTGAAATACATCATCAGGAGCACTAAGGAAGCGCATAGCTCTAAAGGAATAGGTTGACTCTGATATGGATACAACATTTTCAGAAGAGATATCTTCAATGGGTACGAATCGGAAATTGGAAGTATCTTTAAATGCTACCTCATCTGGTCTCGTACCATCCAGGTATATCATGATATTTCCATATTTAGTTAATTCATCGAAGCCAGCACCATCCATACCGTCTTCACCATCGGTGCCATTAGTGCCGTTTGTTCCATTAGTGCCATCCGCTCCGGCTGGTCCCACATCGCCATCTTCTGCGCAGCTCCCGAAAGAAAATACTATAATACATGCTAAAAAAAGGTAGTTAATGATTCTCATTGTTGTAAACATTTAATTGCTAATTGATTTTCAAAATGGGCTGAACATGATCAGTTAAGGGCTATATTGAAATTAGCTATCTTCTGCTTATTAAGAATCTCGAATTTAGGTGGAAGTTGTAGATGTAATATTTAATATGGATGCAATGACATGTGTGAATTATTCAAAATATATGTCATTGAAAAAGAGCTCTATGAGAGCGATTCGGGCCTGGTGAAGAATAGTAGTTAGATAATGGTTGCCCTAAATTATATTTAAAAGATGATTTGTGATGTGACCACAGAGTAAGAAGGGATTGCATTGATGCAAAGGGGGCGAGAGAATATTTAAATAATTTTAAATACTACATGGCGTAAACAAAAAAAGACTGCCAGAGGGCAGTCTTTTTGGTTACTATTTTGTTCCAAATTACATTGGACCCATTTCTGGGTAGATTATTTCATAAAGGTTAACATCAACTTTACCAGTAACATTAAGTTCATGGTATGTAGAGTTCATATTATCGTCTAAAACAAATGAGAATCCAAACTGAATACGGCCAGTAGTTTCATCATAATTATAGTCAGTAATAGTGAGATCTAGTTCTCCTTCTATACCGCCAGTAACTCTAAATGCTTTATTATCAGAGGTAGTTACTGTTGAGTTCCAATATAAGCCATCAAGCGAGAAATCTGCGTTATTACTTAGGTCAGTGGTCTTATAGAAGAAGTCGAAATACCCGCCTCCTTCAAAAAATGGCAAACTTGGAGTTGTGAATTTGGTTAATTCTACTTCATAATAAGTTCCTTCTTCTTCATCTTCAATCAGTTCAACTGTACTTGGAATATCATTAGAGTATGTAAATACTACAGAATCTTCAAATTCAATGCCATCAGGTCTCGTACCATCAAAATAAAGAATGATAGAGCCATCTTTTGTTAGTTCTTCAAAACCTTCTCCATCTTGTCCATCTACACCGTCAACTCCATCTACTCCATCAATGCCATCAACTCCATCTTTACCAGCTGGTCCAGGTTCACCATCTTCAGCGCAATTCATTAACGATAAAGAGATAAAACATGCGAAAAATAAATAACTAAGTTTTTTCATTGTAAAAATACGTGTTTTTTTAGGATATTTTATTTTAAAAAATGTTTGAGCTTGCGAGTTAAGTAACTGCTAGTCAAAGCTTTATACTAGTAATTTTAATTTAGTAACCCTTATGAAATTTCAGGTTATAAAATAATTTGCAAGTTACCCTCTGGTGTGGTAATGGTGGCTAATTGTTCCTTAATCTGAGTATTCAATCATCATGGCTTAAGCGTAGTTTTTTCCATCGGCCATTATATGATAGTACATCTTATATATTTAATGCTGTTCCTGCCAAGATTCTATGAAATATCTATCTTTGCAGATCAATTCAAATTATAGAATTAGCCCATGGCACTGAAAGAAGAAATAGAGAAGCGCAGAACCTTTGGAATTATCAGTCACCCGGATGCCGGAAAAACCACACTTACTGAAAAGCTACTTTTATTTGGAGGTGCTATTCAGACTGCTGGTGCGGTAAAGTCTAATAAGATTAAGATGCATGCCCGCTCTGACTGGATGGAGATAGAAAAGCAGAGAGGTATATCAGTGGCCACCTCTGTGATGGGATTTAATTATAACGGCAAGAAAATCAATTTGCTGGATACTCCTGGTCACCAGGATTTTGCTGAAGATACATACCGCACACTTACGGCAGTTGACAGCGTGATCATGGTAATAGACTGCGTGAAGGGGGTAGAGATTCAGACTGAGAAGCTAATGGAGGTGTGTAGAATGAGAAATACGCCTGTGCTCTGCTTCATTAATAAACTAGATAGGGAAGGTCGTGATCCTTATGATCTTTTAGATGAAATAGAAGAAAAACTTAATATAAAGGTTCGTCCTTTAAGCTGGCCTATAAGTATGGGTAAGACTTTTAAAGGTGTATACAGCTTGTTTAATAAAAGCTTGCATCTTTTTACGGCTAGTAAAACAAAGGTGGAGGGCGACGGTATTCAAATTGCAGATATTAATGACCCTCGCATAGATGAGGAGGTTGGTGAGAATTATGCCGCTCAGCTTAGAGAGGATGTAGAGCTAATAGAAGGAGTATATCCAGAGTTTGATGTGAATGAATATCTGGCAGGAAATGTAGCTCCGGTATTTTTCGGTAGTGCTGTTAATAATTTCGGTGTTAAAGAGCTTTTAGACTGCTTTATAGAATTGGCTCCTGCGCCTAAGTCCAGAGAAACTGAAGAGCGTTTAATAGAGCCTGATGAAAATAAATTCTCTGGCTTCATCTTTAAAATCCATGCTAACATGGACCCAAACCACAGGAACCGTATCGCTTTTATCAGAGTCTGTGCGGGTAAGTTTGAAAGAGGTACCAACTATTATCACGTGAGAACTGATAAGAAAATTAGATTTTCTAATGTTACCGCATTCATGGCTCAGGAAAAGGAATTGGTGGAGGAAGCTTGGCCAGGAGATATTGTTGGTCTTTATGATACTGGAAACCTGAAGATTGGAGACACCATTTCGGAAGGTGAAAAGGGTATGTACAAAGGAATTCCTAGTTTCTCGCCCGAGATTTTTAAAGAGGTGATCAATAAGGATGCTATGAAGACCAAGCAGCTTGATAAGGGATTACATCAGCTGATGGAAGAGGGTGTAGCTCAGCTGTTTACTTATGAGCTTGGGGCTAGAAAGGTGGTTGGTACCGTGGGAGCATTACAGTTCGAGGTAATCCAGCACAGGCTGAAAAATGAGTATGGAGCATCTTGTGATTTCATGCCGATGAATCTTTACAAAGCTTGCTGGATTAGTAGTAAAGATAAAAAGCAGCTCAACGAATTTATAAAATCCAAATTCAGACATATCGCTAAGGATAAGGACGGTAAGTGGGTATTTATGGCTGAATCAAGATCATGGCTTACCATGGTGCAGGATAACTTCCCTGACATAGAGTTTCATTTTACTTCTGAATTTTAAGAGCTGTGCTAGATTCTAAGAATGTTTTATATGAAGATAATCACCTGCTTATCATAAATAAGCAGGGGGGTGAGCTTGTTCAGGCAGATAAAACTGGGGATTTAACCCTGGGGGATGATGCTAAAGAGTACATCAAAAAGAAATATAATAAGCCTGGCGATGTTTTTCTAGGCGTGGTACATCGTTTAGATAGGCCTGTTAGCGGGGCAGTAGTTTTAGCGCGAACCTCTAAAGCTTTGGAAAGGATGAATAAAATTTTCAAAGAAAGAGATATTCAAAAAACATACTGGGCTATCACTACACATAGACCGCCACAAACTCAGGATGAGCTTACTCATTGGCTGAAGAAAAATACTAAAATCAATAAAACTTCTGCCTTCAATAAAAAGGTAAGTGGAGCCAAACAGGCCGTTTTGTCATATAAACTTATCGGCCGAGTGGCTGAATATTATATGCTTGAGATCACTCTTCAAACTGGTAGGCCGCATCAAATAAGAGTTCAGCTGGCTAAAATTGGCTGTAATATACTTGGTGATTTGAAGTATGGAGGAGACAAGGCCCATAGTAATGATATTTATCTGCACAGTCGTTTTGTAAGCTTTGAGCATCCGGTAAAAAAAGAACCTTTAAATATAACCGCTCCCTTGCCTAAAGATCAAATTTGGGGTTTATTTGGGGGGAAATGAAAAAACCTCAATGGCTAGATAGATTAGAGAACAGATGGCAGGTAAATACTGTCAGGGCTATTCTCATTCTAGTGGTTTTTGCTTGTACTGGCTTCACTGTTTTCTTTCTGAAAGCTCCCATACTCAATTTAATTGTTCCAGAAAGTGAACGTACCTGGGTGTTTACCCTTACTTACTATATCCTCATCTTCCCAATCTATAATATTATCCTTTTGATATATGGATTTATATTTGGTCAGTTCCAGTTTTTCTGGGCTTTTGAGAAGCGTATGTTCAGGCGCATGACCGGTAGGAAATAAAAAAGCTCTGAATTTTCATCCAGAGCTTCATTTATATTTTTTGTTATTAACCTTTAAGCAGGTGTTTCCACCAAACCATCAGCTAATACTACAATCTTATTATTAAGAACTTCTACTACACCACCAGTGATAGTGATGCTGCCTTCTTTTCCACCAGAAGTTTTGTAAGATAATTTCCCTTCCTCTAAAGTACTCACTAGAGGAGCGTGGTCATTTAAAACCTGGAATGAACCATCTACACCTGGAAATGTAGCTATGGTAACACTACCTTCGAATACTTTTTTGGCTGGAGTAACTATTTCTAATAACATTTTACTGCTACAGTTATGTGGTAAAGGTGCCCTTAAAGAGCACCTATTAAAGATTTATATTATTTAGCTTCAGCAAGCATTTTCTCACCTTTCTCTATAGCTTGTTCTATAGAGCCTACAAGGTTAAATGACATTTCTGGTAGGTGATCTAATTCACCATCCATAATCATGTTGAAGCCTTTGATAGTATCTTTGATATCAACAAGAACACCAGGGATACCTGTAAACTGCTCAGCTACGTGGAAAGGCTGAGATAAGAATCTCTGTACCCTTCTAGCTCTGTGAACAACTTCTTTATCCTCATCAGAAAGCTCATCCATACCAAGGATGGCGATGATATCTTGAAGTTCTTTATATCTCTGAAGAATTTCTTTTACTCTTTGTGCACATCCATAATGCTCAGATCCAAGTACTTCTTCGCTTAAGATTCTAGAAGTAGAATCTAATGGATCTACCGCTGGGTAGATACCTAGCTCAGAAATCTTTCTTGAAAGTACTGTAGTAGCATCAAGGTGAGCGAAAGTAGTAGCAGGAGCAGGGTCAGTTAAATCATCCGCAGGTACGTAAACCGCCTGTACTGAAGTAATTGATCCTTTCTTTGTAGAAGTAATTCTTTCCTGCATAGCACCCATTTCAGTAGCAAGAGTAGGCTGATAACCCACTGCAGAAGGCATACGTCCAAGAAGTGCAGATACCTCAGAACCCGCCTGAGTGAATCGGAATATATTATCAACGAAGAAAAGTATATCTTTTCCTTGACCTTCGCCATCACCATCACGGAAGTACTCAGCAATAGTAAGACCAGAAAGGGCTACTCTTGCACGAGCTCCTGGAGGCTCATTCATCTGACCGAATACGAAGGTTGCTTTAGATTCTTTAAGTTTTTCGCTATCTACTGTAGAAAGATCCCATCCGCCTTCTTCCATAGACTTCATGAAACCTTCACCGTAGCTAACAATACCAGCTTCAATCATTTCTCTAAGCAAATCGTTACCCTCACGAGTTCTTTCACCTACACCAGCAAATACAGAAAGACCTGAATAAGCTTTTGCAATGTTGTTGATTAGCTCCTGGATAAGTACAGTTTTACCTACACCGGCTCCACCGAAAAGACCAATTTTACCACCTTTTGCGTAAGGCTCAATAAGGTCAATTACTTTAATACCTGTAAAAAGTACTTCTGTAGCTGTAGAAAGATCTTCAAACTTAGGTGCTGGTCTGTGTATTGGAAGACTAGTCGTTCCGCTTGGCTGAGCAATACCATCTATTGCCTCACCTACCACGTTAAAAAGACGACCTTTAATGTCATCACCCGTAGGCATGTTAATAGGAGCTCCTGTATCAGTAACCTCCATTCCTCTTACCAGACCTTCAGTACTTTCCATTGAAATGGTACGCACTCGGTCTTCTCCTAAGTGCTGTTGACATTCAAGTACTACTTTTTGGCCGTTTGCTTTAGTTACTTCTAATGAATCTAAGATATTAGGTAACTTAGCTCCTTCAGCATCAAAGCTAACGTCTACAACCGGGCCGATTACCTGGGTAATTTTACCAATATTTGCCATTTTATGTTATTTGATAGAAATGATTTAGTGCCTCTATAATTTCAGTCCGCAAAACTAAGCTTTAATCTACATAAATCAAACTTATTTTTAATACAATAAAAGCCTTGATACCTAATATTTAGGAGTCAGTGCGCAGAACTACCCTGAAGGTGGTGCCCTTATTCTCTTCGGAATTTTTCACGAAAATCTTTCCTTCGTGATAAACTTCTATGATTCTCTTGGCTAAGGTTAGTCCAAGGCCCCAGCCGCGTTGTTTGGTGGTAAAACCCGGATTGAAAATCTGTTTTATTTTGGATTTTGGAATGCCTTTTCCGGTGTCTTCAATATCTACAAATACTCTGTAGTCACTGCCACGTAGTATCTGGATGTTTAGCGAGCCAACACCTCCCATAGCGTCTACTGCGTTTTTACAGAGGTTTTCAATAACCCACTCAAAAAGAGGTGGGTTTACTATGGCCATAATATTCGGAGATATGGCATCCACTCTCATATTCACTTTGGATGAAATTCGAGGCTTTAAATAAGCTATAGTGGACCTGATAATGGTTTCTATATTTTCTTCGGTAAGCACTGGCGCCGACCCAATATTTGAGAATCTCTCCGTAATGATTTGAAGCTTATATATGTCTTTGTCCAACTCGTTGAGCAGTACTTTGTCTTCAGCTGAAGCTTGATCTTTAAAGTATTCTACCCAGGCCATGAGTGATGAGATAGGAGTACCCAGCTGATGAGCAGTCTCCTTAGCAAGCCCTACCCATACACGATTTTGTTCGGCAGCTTTAGAATAATTAAAAGCCATGTAAGCTATAAAACCGAAAATGGCTATAACCCCAAGCTGAATGTAAGGGTAGTACATTAGCTGATTGAGGAGGAAGGAATTTTTATAATAAACATATTGAATGCCATATACTTCATCGGTTTTATCATCGCGAAGTTGGATTTCAATCGGTTCATAGCTTTCACGCATTTCTTCCAGCTCAGTGTAAAGCACTTTATTAATCTGTACCTGAGTTTTAGAGGAGTCTATATCAATATTTTTGGCGGCGCTGATTTTTCCGTTTTCAGTAACTAAAATGGTCGGTATAGAATTGTTTTGAAACAAGATTTGATCCGTTACAAAAAAGTAGGTTTCACTTTCCAGTGGTTGATTGGCAGAGTATTCTAAAGCTCTGGCAAACAGCTCTATCTGTTTCCTTTCTCTATCCTTAAGCTGGTCAATGAGTATGTCAGTGTAATAAATGGAGGCAATACTAATTACCAGTGAAACCGACAGAACAATCCATTTAAGCTTTGATTTGTCGTAGTAAAATTCTGCGCCCGGAGATGTGCCTTTATTTGCCATATGAACATGGAAAATTAAAATAAAAAAAACCGGATAGAAAACACTATCCGGTTTAGACATTTATTGAAAGACTAATTTTAGTTCTTCATCATAAACCACTTAGCTAAAGTTTTGTAATTCACTTTAACTCCATGCATTAATATACCTACTCTGTATATTCTGCCTGATAGCCACACCGTACCAATGAAACCAGCTATTAGCAGGACCATAGAGAGTACAAGCTCCCACCATGGCACACCAAAGCCAATTCTACCCATCATAATAATTGGTGAGGTGAATGGTATAATTGAAAGCCAAAAGCTTACTGCTCCATCAGGATTAGAAACTACACTGTTCATGCCCACGATTCCTATAATTAAAGGAAGCATAATAGGCATCATGAATTGCTGAGCCTCAGCTGGAGTATCTACTGCTGAGCCAACTGCTGCGAATAGAGAGCCATAAAGTAAATATCCACCTAGGAAGAAAAATATAAATGTAAATATGATTTGAGCTATTGGAATGGAAGCCATTGTTTGCATGAATTTGGCGCCTTGTGATGACTGAGCGGCCATTTCAGAGGCTTGAGATATTTGATCAGCTTGTGGCATTTCTAATCCCAGGATGCTAGTTACGGTTAAATAGATAGTTCCCATAAGCACTATCCAAATCAATACCTGAAATAAACCTACAGCAGCAACACCCAGAATTTTCCCCATCATAAGATGAAAGGGTTTTACTGTTGAGACAACTACTTCTACAATCTTATTACTCTTTTCTTCAATTACCCCTTGCATTACTTGTCCACCGTAGGCAAACATGAAAATGTAAATGAGAAATCCTGTTCCGTATCCAATGGCCAGAGAAAGCATTCCATTGCTTTCCTCTTCAACGTCTTCGCTGATGTTTAGGGACTTAAGACTGACTTTAGTTTTAAGTTTCTCTAAAATTTGAGGATCAACCTGATAGGCTTCTAGCTTTTTTTCTTTTATCGATTCTCTAATTTTATCTTCTAAATCGTTTATAATACTGAAGTGAGTATTGCTTTTAGAATATAGCGTGAATCCTTGGGGATCTTCAATGTCATAGCTAGGGATATAGAGAAGTGCAAAATCATCACTTTCTTTAAATGCTGTTTTAGCCTGTTCTATATCGCCAGTTACAGGTGTGAACTTGTATTTGCTAAGGCTGTCCATGTTAAAGCTGCCGCTTTCATCCAGTACCTCTACAGTTTTTATTTTAGCATTGGATTCCTCCTTGCTTATTAGGTAAACTATTCCTCCAATAAGCAAAGGGAAAATTAAGGGAACCAGAATAGTGGTAAGTAGGAAAGATTTTTTCTTTACCCTACTTAAAAACTCTCTTTGTAATATTAAAAACATTTTATTCATGGCTGCCTCCTTCTACTAATGAGATAAATATTTCACTTACACTTGGTATTTTTTCTACGAATGAATGCACTTCTGTAGTGCCGATCATAGTAGAGAGTAATTGGTTTGGACTATACTCTTTAGGCATTTGTACTATGGTTTGAAGTAAGCCATCATCTAAAGAAGTTTCGCCTTTAATAATATATTCCGCAGGTAGTCCTTGGATCGGCCCTTTGTGATCTACTATGTAGGTGCTGGACCTGTAAGAGTTTTTAATATCCTTTTTAGTGCCAGATAATATGAGCTTGGATTTATTGATCAGTGCTATATCATCACATAACTCCTCTACAGATTCCATTCTGTGAGTGGAAAAAATAATGGTGCTTCCTTTTTCTCTCAGCTCTAGTATTTCATCTTTTATGAGGTTTGCATTAACAGGGTCAAAGCCTGAAAATGGTTCATCTAGAATGATCAGTTTAGGCTCATGTAGTACAGTAGAGATAAACTGAATTTTCTGAGCCATACCTTTAGAAAGGTCTTCTATCTTTTTATCCCACCAGTCATGAATGCCTAGTTTTTTGGTCCAGGCTTTACTTTTTAAGATGGCGTCTTTTCTGGAAAGATCTCTAAGTTGGCCAAGGTAAACTAGCTGCTCGCCAACTTTCATCTTTTTATAAAGGCCACGTTCTTCCGGTAAGTAGCCGATCATGGCTATATGTTTTTGGCTGAGTTTTTCTCCATGCACAAGTACTTCACCTTCATCAGCTGCTATTATTTGATTAATAATTCTGATCAGGGTGGTTTTGCCGGCGCCGTTGGGGCCTAACAATCCATAAATGCGTTGGGGAGAAATACTGATACTCACATCATCCAATGCTGTGTGTTCAGCATATTTTTTGGTGATGTTCTTTGCTATTAGTGCTTCCAATATACTTCAAGTTTAAGATTGATGTCTTGGTGTTAGTCTCCAAAGTGAAAATAATATTACACTTTTAAAGAAAAACTTTTCTTAAACTTCAGAAAATAAAATAGAAAGACCTACAAACCTTGATTAAGCGGTTTTAAAAATAACTAAATGAAGATTAATTGGGCTGACGGTGAACTACTTCTGTTGAAAGACGATGCTACCCATGCTTACATCTAAATTAAAGCTAAGCAGGTTTTTGGCATCAGCGTCATAGGCTTCGTTTACAAAAGTATTATCATCTAGTTTTTTGAATGCTTTAGTGAGTTTCACTCGGCAAAGCCAGGAGTCATTTACTGTTACAATAACGGGGATGTTATCTTCAGGCAGCATGATGAGAAGGTTTCCTGCGCCTACACTACCTTTAATGGTGCTGGCTACTTGTGGTTTATCGCTAAAATCTAGCAGCAAGTTTCCAAAGCCGATATCAGCTACTACATGCTTTGATTTTGATAAATTGAGCTGCTTTACATTTACAGAGCCTAAATCTACCTTTACATAAAAGGTATCCATAACTACGGCATTATCTTTACCAGATAAATAACCAATATTAATGTCTGCACTGCCTGTATAAACTTTTAATTTTTCTACGGAAAGGCCTGAAAGGTCTATGTTGGCCTGACCGATACCATATTTGAGTAATAAATCGTATGGTCTTTCTTCTTTGAGGTAAACTTTCCAGAGTTTCTGATCATTGTCATCAGAGCCCCCGAACATGCGGTAGGAGATAGATTGGCTTAAACCTTCAGACCTATTGCCGTCTAAATGAAGGTTGACATTGCAAATGCCGTTTTCAGTAGATTTATTATACGTGTGTGAGTAATTGTCCTCTTTCTGATTTGTATATACATTTAGTAATTGAGAGTTGATGCTCGGTTTTACGATACAGCTACCGCTCTTCATACTAAAATTCAGTTCTACCTTTTCAATTTTACTGTCATCATCGACAGAAAACTGCTTCTTTATCTGTGAAAACGAAGTTGTAGCACTGATAAGGCCAACACCTAATAAAAAAAGTCTTCTCCGCATGAAGAGTTAATACGGTGTTTAAAGGCTTGAGTTACAGAAGACTTAAAAATTTTTCATAAAAAAAGGGGCAATATCTTACATCGCCCCTTCAATTTTATGCTATATGAGATTATTCAAAGAATTCTCTCATCTTTCCGAAGATACTCTTATCGCTCTTACTTGGCTTTGGTTTAAAGTTATCCGAATCCCGAAGGTTTTCTAAGGTAGCTTTTTCATCAGAACTTAATGTTTTAGGAGTCCATACGTTCACATGAATCAGCTGATCTCCTTTGCCATAACCATTTAGGTCTGAAATACCTTTTCCTCTGAGTCTCAAGATTTTACCACTTTGAGTACCTGGATCTATCTTTATTCTTGCTTTACCACCTATTGTTGGTACTTCTACAGACGTTCCTAAGGCAGCATCAACAAAGCTGATGTATAAGTCAAAGATCACATTATTTCCTTCTCTAATCAGCTGATCATCTTCCTTCTCCTCTACAACGATTAAAAGGTCGCCAGGAATGCCTCCACCAGGAGCTTCGTTACCTTTTCCTGACATAGAAAGCTGGATGCCGTCAGCTACACCGCCAGGAATTTTAATGCTGATTACTTCTTCTTTAGACTGTAAACCTGAGCTGTCAACACCTGGAGGTCTTTGATCTACCAGCTGTCCTGATCCACCACAAGTAGGGCAGGTGCTTGTAGATACCATTTGTCCCAGCATGGTATTTACAGCTTTTCTTACCTGACCAGTTCCTTGGCAGGTGCCACAAGTTTTGAAAGTAACACCATCAGCCTTAACTAATCGGTTTACTTTTATTTTTTTCTCTACACCTTCGGCAATTTCCTGAAGGGTAAGTTTAAGCTTTATTCTAAGGTTAGAACCTTTTCTTTGACGTCTTCGGCCGCCACCGCCACCAAAGAAACTATCAAATGGGCTTCCGCCTCCACCTCCAAATATGTCACCGAATTGAGAGAATATATCGTCCATGTTCATGCCACCAGCACCGCCGCCAAAACCGCCACCGCCGTTCATGCCAGCATGTCCGAATCGGTCATATCGCTGCCTCTTTTCTGGATTGCTTAATACTTCATAGGCTTCGGCTGCTTCTTTGAACTTGTCTTCCGCTTCCGGATTGTCTGGGTTCTTATCAGGGTGAAATTTAATGGCTACTTTTCTGTAAGCCTTTTTTATTTCATCCTGTGAAGCAGATTTATCTACACCTAGTATCTCGTAAAAATCTCTCGTCGCCATATTATTTAGTCTCTGTTAAAGAAAATATTAATTGCCTACTACCACTTTGGCGTAGCGAATAACTTTTTCTTTTAATAAATATCCTTTTTCAATTACATCTACCACTTTGCCTTTCAGCTCTTCTTTAGGAGCGGGTATTTGTGTAATTGCTTCATGTAATTCTGAATCAAACTCCATTCCCTCTTTACCTTCCATAGGTTTAAGGCCTTTTTGCTCCAGCGTTTTCTTGAATTTATTTGAGATAAGACCAATACCTTCTTTTACGGAGTCAAGATTTGTGCTTTCGTCATCAAAGGATTTTTCTGCTCTTTCAAAATCATCCATAACTGGCAATAATGCCTGCATTAAATCTTCATTAGCCGTTTGTACCAGGTCTAATTTCTCTTTTGAAGTTCTTCTTCTATAGTTTTCAAACTCAGAGTATAACCTCAAATATTTATCTTTGCTTTCCGCTAATTCACTTTTTAAACGCTCCAATTCAGCATCTGCCGTATTGTCTTCATCAGTGCTAGCTTCAGTAGCTTCTTGTTCTTTATTGTCAGGAGCTTCATTCACCTCTGCCGTTTCGGTGCCTGATTTAACGTTTTCTTCTGTCTCGTTTTTATCTATTTTCTCCTTTTTCATGGTTAATGTAGTTCTTTCTTAATGAATATTACTGTGTTGGACAATTATGCTGCCAAACAGTAATCTATGACATTATGACACAATTATTTATTCAGGGATTTCCAGAGCATGTCTTTAAGCTCTAGCAGGCCTTTTTGAGCCACGGAAGAAATGAATATATGAGGGATGCCTTCAGGAAGTTCGGTTTTCATTTCAGCTATTAGTTCATCATCTAGCATGTCTGATTTAGTAACAGCCAGAAGACGCTCTTTGTCCAGTAGCTCAGGGTTGTATTTCTTAAGCTCTTTTAAAAGTACTTCGTATTCTTCCTTTACATCTTTGGCGTCTGCAGGTACCATAAAAAGAAGTATGGAGTTTCTCTCTATGTGCCGTAGGAATCTGATGCCTAGCCCTTTACCTTCAGCAGCCCCTTCAATGATTCCTGGTATATCAGCCATTACAAAAGATTTATAATCTCTGTATGGAATCACACCCAGGTTAGGAGTAAGTGTGGTGAAAGGATAGTCAGCAATTTCAGGTTTTGCTTCTGACAAAACAGAAAGGAGAGTAGATTTACCCGCGTTTGGAAAGCCTACCAGACCTACATCGGCCAGTAGTTTTAATTCCAGGATAATCCATTCTTCCTGGCCGCTTTCTCCAGGTTGCGCATAGCGAGGGGCCTGGTTAGTGGCGGTTTTGAAATTCTCATTTCCTAAACCACCGCGTCCACCTTCTGTCAGGATTTTCTCTTCACCGTCAGCAGTTATTTCAAAACGGATTTCTCCTGTTTCAGCATCTTTGGCCACAGTGCCGAGAGGTACTTCAAGGATAATATCTTCTCCTTCGGCACCACTTCTTTTGCCACCTTCGCCGGGTTTACCATCGCTGGCTATTACGTGCTTCTTATATTTTAGATGGAGTAAAGTCCATAGTTGGGCATTCCCTCTGACAATGATATGGCCACCACGACCACCGTTACCGCCATCAGGTCCACCTTTAGGTACGTGCTTTTCTCTACGGAAATGCGCCGAACCAGCACCTCCCGCACCGGAGCGGGAGCAAAATTTTACGTAGTCAATAAAGTTTGATGATGACACGCAGGCTTATTTTTCTACACTTAATGAATCTACCACTTCACAAATCTTCTCAAAGATTCCATCTATGCTACCTACACCGTCTATAGCGCTAAACTTATCTTGTTCTTTGTAATATTCAGAAACAGGTAAAGTTTCGTCTAAATAAACTTTAATTCTGTTGTCTATTTTTTCTTCGTTCTGATCATCTACACGGCCAGAAACTTTTCCTCTTTCTAATAATCTTGTTTTCAGCTCTTCGAAAGGAACTTCTAACGCAATCATGCCAGAAATAGGGGTGCCTTTATTACTCATAAGCTCATCTAAAGCCTTAGCCTGAGCTACAGTTCTTGGGAAACCGTCGAAAATAAAGCCGTTTACGTCTGGTGTGTTTTTTATCTTGTCGTCAACCATGCCGATAACTACTTCATCAGGGACTAAGAAGCCGTCATCCATATATTTTTGGGCAAGCTTGCCTAAATCGGACCCTTCTTTCAGGTGTTTTCTAAATAAATCACCTGTAGAAATGTGAGTAAGGTTGTATTTGTTAATTAAGTTTTCGCTTTGCGTGCCTTTTCCTGCACCGGGAGGGCCGAATAATACTATATTTAACATGAGTTGAATTTTTACTTAAATATAACGGAAATAAAGGTATTAGACCTTCAGTTGATAAATGTCTTTTAAGTTTCTTCCCAAACCGTCATAGTCTAAGCCGTAGCCCAGAACAAACGCATCAGGGATATCAAAACCAATATATTTGATCTTGTCACCTAATTCATTGGAGTTTGGTTTTTGTAAAAGAGTGATCACTTCTACAGAATTAGCTCCCAGAGAAAGAAACTCATCTAATATCTTAGATATGGTTCTACCTGTATCAACTATGTCTTCGATAATGATAACATCTTTGTTAAAGATAGGTTCGTTAAGGCCGATGAGTTGTTTTACATTTCCAGAACTTTCCATCTCTTCATAGCTGGCTACCTTAACAAAGGAGATTTCACAAGCTACATCTACCTCTTTCAACAAATCTGCCGCGAACATGAATGAGCCATTAAGTATGGCTATAAACAAGGGGCGCTTATCTTCATAGTCAGTGTTTATAGCACTTGCCAGCTCTTTAATCCTGCCGGTAAGGTCTTGAGCACTGATATACTTTACAAATTCTTTGTCCTTGATAATCATAGTGTGAATAAAAAAGCCTTTTGTTTCCAAAAGGCCTGCAAATATAAAAATTAAATTTTAAATAGTAATGACCTCTATTTTTATGCTCTAAAGTACCTTCATGAGGTATTTATACATGTCAATCATACAGGAAATGTCATGTTTATGAACCTTCTCATATGGAGAGTGTACATTTTCCTCCGGAGCGCCTATAAAGCACCAGTCAAAAGGGTAGGGCGATGTCTGTAACTCTCTGCCGTCACTGGAGCCACTGCCTTCTACTTCCAGCTGGAAATCGATGCCAGAGTCTGTGGCATTTTCTAATATTTTGTTAATGAAGGCTTTTCTCGGGATGTTTCTATCTCTCATAGAGACTACCACACCTTTTCCTGGATGCACGCCGTCAGTAACCCAGGTTATATCAGCAATTAAAGCTTGTCTTACTTTCCAGTTTTCATAGATGAATTTTGCCAGAAATGGTACTGAACCACCACCATGCTCTTCCCAGGTGCTAAATACTATAACGCCATCTGTCAGGTCCTCAGCTAGTTTTAGCGCATTATAAACTCCTAAGCGGTTATCCATGTAACAGGAGGTGACATATTCTTCTGTTTCATCAAACTCACATTTAAAGGTGAGATCTGTGCCGGTAGTTATAGGGCGGCCAAACTTATAAAAGAGCTGATGATCTTTATTTACTTCAAGTTCGCATTCTATTGGGCCGAAATTGTCTTCACCTACAAGTTTGTATCCACTCTGAGCATCTGGTCCACCTATTGGCACAAGTTGGTTTTGGTACCTAACCGTAAATCCGATGGAGTCTACATGTGCAAAAACTGCAGTTCTAGGATTGCCAAATTTTAGGATGATACAATCTTGGAGCTCCTCATCATCAGCATACACTTCAGGAACCTGTTTCCAGGTGCTTTTATTTTTATTTATGTAGTCCAGTAAAAATTTTTTAATCGGTCCTTCGTTTCCAGAAGGAGAGTGAATTTTACATAGGGTATGAAGAAGCTCCATAAAAAAGGTTAATATTGATATATAATTTTATTTAAGAGGGGTAAGATGTGTATATTTTTTAATTTTACCTATATTCAAAGTTTTGAATACTGAAACCCCGAATACACAGTATCGCTGCATGTTAAATATCCTCAACAACTCACCGTCCGCAATCAATCATTTTTTGTATGAAATGCGGCATAAAGATATTCAAAAGGACCGATTGAAATTCCGAAATAACTTAAAAAGGTTAGGAATGATCATGGCTTATGAAATATCTAAGAGTCTTCAATATGAAGCAACTCAGGTAACTACGCCGCTTTCTGATACAAGTATAGATCTGATTAATTCAAGGCCGGTAATCATTGGAATTTTGAGAGCCGCAACTCCATTTTTGGATGGGTTTATGGAAGTTTTTGATACTTCTGATGTTGGTTTTATTGGTGCTTATCGGGTAGAGGATGGAGATGAAATAGAAGCCACCTTAGAGTATAAAGCGACTAATTCTTTAGACAACAAAACTGTGATACTGGTGGACCCTATGTTGGCAACAGGAAAATCATTGCTAACATCAGTTAACACCCTGGCTATGAGCGGGAAGCCATCTCATATACACATTGCGGCAGCGGTTGCTGCACCGGAGGGAATTGACTATATTTCGCAGAATTTAAAAATGGATCATACTATCTGGACGGCAGCAGTAGATGAGAAGCTGAATGAACAAGCTTATATCGTTCCCGGTTTAGGTGATGCTGGTGATCTTTGTTTTGGTCCAAAATTGTAAATAGGTTTCATGCTAGTAGAAATAGGAATGCTTATAGTCGGGCTCTTCATCCTTATAGTAGGAGGAGATTTGCTAGTGAGAGGAGCCTCCAGCATAGCCTTAAGATCGCACATTTCTCCACTGGTGGTTGGGCTTACTATTGTAGCCTTTGGAACTTCAGCGCCAGAACTTCTTATAAGCATAAAAGCAGCATTAGATGGTAGCCCGGACATGACCATGGGTAATGTGGTGGGATCTAATATTTGTAATCTTGGTTTGGTTCTGGGTATCACCGCAATTATAGGTCCTATAAAAGTACAGGCTGACAGTATAAAGATTGATTGGCCTGTAACTATGGGTAGTTCACTGCTACTATACTTTGTGGTGAAGGAAGACGTAGCCATGATAAAAACTTATGAAGGAATAATATTTCTCATTCTTCTTATTGGTTACACCGTCTTTATCATTCGAAAATCTCGTAGGGAGACAAAAGCAAAAATGGGCTTGGAAGAGGCCGATGTGGATGTGCCTGCTCCCTCCAGAAGTTTGTGGAAAGATATTTTCAGAATTGCTCTAGGCTGTTTGGGATTATATTTCGGTGCAGAATGGTTTGTAGGTGGTGCCAAATCTATGGCTACTTCACTTGGTGTGAGCGAAAGGGTAATTGGCATTACTGTGTTAGCTCTGGGAACCAGCTTGCCTGAATTGGTTACAGCTATTGTGGCCTCTGTAAAAAAAGAAACAGATTTAGCCCTGGGTAATCTCATGGGGTCAAACATCTTCAACATCCTTTCTATACTCGGTATTACCAGTATCATCCAGGATATACATGTGAGTAAGCAGATCATACATCATGATATGGTAGCCATGCTCATCGTTACACTTATTTTATTACCGATGATGTTATATAAACGCTCAGTAGGTAGAATCTCAGGGGCTATATTATTAGTTTTGTACGTAGTGTACACCTATACTGTGATCATCTAAGATGCAAGAGGAGATTCTGAAAGTAGTAACCATTATTTTACTTACCATGCTAAAATTTATTGCGGGCCCAACATTGGGGTTTGCCGGTGGTTTTAGCTTGCTTTCTACTATTCTCATTACCATTACAGGAATGATGTGTTCCGTTTTCATTTTCACTTTTTTAGGAAAGCTTTTAAGAGAAAAAGTGTTTCCACGTTTCTTTAGGAAAAAGCGAAAATTTAGTAAGCGCAGTCGCAGGTTCGTTACTATTTGGAAGAAGTACGGAATTATTGGCGTTGCTGCCTTAACGCCTATAATCTTTACCCCCATAGGAGGCACTATACTTTTGAGTAGTATGGGCACTCCGAAGGAAAAAATCATTTTTGTAATGCTGCTCAGTGCGATTTTCTGGGCCTGCTTCTTTTCTAGCATCATCCACTTTTTCGGTGCTCAGATACTACCCAGCTTTATGCAATAGAATTAGTCTTTACTGTCTTCGTCAGGCAGCATTTCTATGTCTTGAATCAGTACAGATTTAGAAATCTTTTGACCGGTAGGCGTAGCAGCCAAACCTCCAAGAGCAGTTTCCTTGTATTTACTTTCCATGCTTTGGCCTACTTCACCCATGGCATCCACACATTCATCCACAGGAATCACGCCGCTTAGGTTGGCCAGAGCCATTTGAGCAGATGAGTTTGCTATGGCAGCCGCACTTGCATTTCGAACCACGCAAGGTACTTCTACAAGTCCTGCCACAGGATCGCAAACTAAGCCAAGCATACACTGAATGGTAATGGCTACTGCATTAAATATCTGATCGATAGAGCCGTCAAGGCAATAAACTATAGCTCCGGATGCCATAGCCGCCGCACTTCCCGTTTCTGCCTGGCAACCACCAACAGCTCCGGCTAGTGATGCCTTTTGTTCAATGATTAAGGCTATTCCAGCTCCTACAAGTAAGCCTTCTATGATTTTGTCATCATCCAGGTTATGGATTTCCTGTAAAGTATATAGCGTGCCGGGTAGAATGCCTGAAGCTCCAGCAGTAGGAGCGGCTACCACTCTGCCCATGCATGAGTTTACTTCTTTAGCAGCAAGTGCTCTTGATATTAGGTTTTGAAATTCTTTCGAAAGTACGGTTTTGTCATGTTGAAAAACCTTTTTTGCTCCGTTATTGATCATGCCAGATCTGGAGCTCATATCCTCGGTAAGTCCTGTTTCAACGGCCTCTTTCATCACCTGATAGGCCCTTTGTAAACCAGCCTGAATCTCACTGACAGACCTTCCTTTTTGATCTTCTTCGTATTCTAATACTGTTTCGAAAAGCTTCATGTCATGCTTCTCGGTGTATTTTTTCCAACCTTCAAAATCTGTGAATAAAAAAGCCATTTCAATTACGTTTTAGTTGCAAAACACTTTTCAGAAATTTGAGTTCAAAGATAGAGATCAATCCTGTGAATGTCTCAAATGAACGGGTTTAATACTTCTGCCAGAAGTTCTTATTGAATAGCATCAATACAGTGAAGAGCTCTAGTCTACCCAGTAACATAAGGAATGACAATAACCATTTACCGAAAGGTGTGATGTTATAAAAATTATCCACCGGTCCTACAGCTCCAAGCCCCGGTCCTATGTTACCCAAACAGGTAGCAACTGCACCAAGCGCGGTGTCAAATTCTTCTCCGGTAAAGGATAAAAGGAATACACCTACACCATATACTAATAGATATATCATAATGAAAGCCAGGACATTATACGTGATGTCCCTACTAACAGCCATACCGTTTAGTCTTACAGGAATAATGGCTGATGGGTGTAGTTGTCTCTTCATTTCCAGGAAAGAGTTTTTGAAGAGCAAGGTGTGTCTTACTATTTTTATTCCACCTGCTGTAGAACCTGCTGAGGCGCCGGTAAACATGAGGAGAAAGAAAATTATAGTTAAAAATGGTGCCCAAGCCGTGTAATCTGCACTAACGAATCCAGTAGTGGTAATTACGCTAACTACTTGGAATAATGAATCTCTAAATGATTTTTCGAAGCCTTCCCATTTGGAGGAGAATACAAAGAAAGAAATGCATACAGATAGAATTACCGTGATATAGAGATAGTTTCTAAACTCTTCATTATCCCACACCTTTCTAAACTTGCCTTTCAACCCGAAATAGGTGATGGTGAAGTTAGTGCCAGCCAAAAACATGAATATGATGATTACATATTGAATGTAAGCAGACTCATAGTAGGCTACACTGGCGTTTTTTGTAGAAAAGCCACCGGTAGCCATAGTTGTTAATGAATGGTTGATGGCGTCATAGAAAGTCATTCCGCCTAGTGCCAGGAGTAAAGTTTCAGCAGCGGTTAAACCCAAATAAATGAACCAGAGCCTTTTGGCTACTTCTTTTATTCTGGGTTTCATTTTATCAGGTGAAATTCCGGGAGCTTCAGCTACAAAAAGCTGCATACCGCCAATACCTAATATAGGAAGTATAGCAACGGCCAAAACGATGATTCCCATTCCGCCGATCCATTGGGTAAGGCTTCTCCAGAAAAGAATGCCTTTAGGAACCCCTTCTATGTTATTTAGAATAGACGCACCTGTAGTAGTATAACCTGAAATAGTTTCAAAGAAAGCATTTGTAAGGTCAGGAATTGATTCGGAAAGGAGGTAAGGGATGGTTCCAAAGAATGACATAATGAGCCAGCCCAATGTAACGATTAAGTACCCATCTTTCTTTTTTAGCTCCTTGTTAGTGTTTTTATGAGTGCCCAGCACCATAAGACCTCCAACAGCTGCAGTAATAAACCCTGAGGCGGTGAGGTGCCACCAGCTTTCTCGATAATAAAGAGAGAAAGGCACGCATAAGAGCATGAACACACCGTTGAAGACTAAGAGTATTCCTAGTATGTTCAGTATTAGTTTTATGTTAAAACGCATTGAGCTGTTTTTCCCTGTTCAATATAAAGGATTACTTGAAAAATTCTTCCACTGCATGGATACATTCAGGTCTGCATAATACCACTGCTCTGTCTTTCGGCCTGAATTGAAAATCTCCCATGGTAGTATAGCCTACGCCATTTCTTACCACTCCACCTATGATGGCTCCAGGAGGAAACTCCAGTGCTTTGATCTCTCGGGTGGTAATTTTAGATCCTGCTTTTACTATAAATTCTAAGATTTCAGCGTCCACACCGTGAATACTGGTCAGTGATATAACATCACCTTTTCTTATATATCTGAAGATAAAGTTGGCAGCGATCAGCTTCTTATTGATCATGGTATCTACACCAATATTTTGAGAGAGGTGTATATAATCAATATTCTCAACTAGTGAAATGGTCTTTTTAACGTTATTGTTTTTCGCAACCAGACAGGATATAATGTTAGTTTCAGAATTACCCGTAACGGCAATAAATGCATCCATTTCTTCAATAGCCTCTTCCTGTAAAAGATCTACATCTCTTCCATCACCACAAATAACCATTACATTTCTTAACTGATCTGCCAGCTCATGACACTTTTCCCTGTCTCGCTCGATAAGTTTTACGTTAAACTTCCTGCTTAGCCTTTTGGCAGCATGAAAGCCCACCTTGCTACCACCCAGGATCATAATATTTTTGATCTCCTGCTTTTGTTTTCCAGAGAGCTGAAGAACAGTGTTTATACCGTCTGGCTGAGCTATGAAATAGGCGTGATCTCCTTCAATAAATTTGTTGTGGCCATGAGGAATTATGGTTTGATTATTTCTCAGAATGGCTACTGTAACAAAATTTTGATTTGGATTGAGATGCGCAGCTTCAATGAGGGTTTTATCCTTGAGCTTGCTGTTCTCGTCTACAGTTACACCTACTAATGATAATTTTCCTTCATCAAAGTCAAAGGTATCTGTTAAGGCTATTTCCTTAAGCAAACGCTTAATTTCCTTCGCGGCTAAAGATTCCGGAGAGATGATTTCATCAATACCCAGATCTTGAAGGTCAAGTTTTTCTTTATTTAAAAGATACTCAACGTTCTGAATTCGGGCGATTGTCTTTTTTGCACCTAAATGCTTGCCGATAATTGCTGTAGTAAGGTTAGTTTCTTCTGAGGCCGTTACAGCGATCAAAAGATCTGCATTGGCCACATCAGCTTCCTCTAAAATGGTGTAGGAAGTACTGCTGCCTTTGATGGTGCCCACATCTAAGCTACTGGCTGCTTGCCGTAGTCTGTCCCCGTCCATATCAATAAGAATGATATCTTGTTCTTCATAGGCTAATAACTTAGCCAGGTGAAAACCTACATCACCAGCACCGGCAATAATTATTCTCATCTTAAATTAGTCTACAGTTGCTCTTTCTACTCTTATTCCTGCCGAAATTATTTCAGGCAATGTATCTCTGCGCATAAACTGCTGTAAAGTTACAGTGTATTTGCCATTACTTTTGAAATTGTAATTTTCAAGAATAGGAAATTGATGATCAAAAACATCTCCCAGGCCATCTCCATATGGTTTACCTGTTTTTGCATCGAAGAGATTATTATTTATTAACTGCGAATCCAGTTCCTTATCTGTACTATCCTTAAGTGCGTACTGCACGTAGATGTTTTGAAATGGGTAAGAAACTGTATTCCGAATATTGTAGTAAATATTATAGCTAATTGTGGAGTCTTTAATTTCAAACTCAAATGCCTTTGTTGAGTCTGCTATCCATTCTTTATTTTCTAAGTCTGAGTTTTTTTCATACACCCTGCTATCATCACATGCAGTAAGGGCTCCTAGAAAAATAATTATAATGATAAATGCGATACGTGTCATTTATTGTTTCTATTGCTACTTGGTTTGCGGTTGTTCCTTCTTTTGTTTCTGTTTCTGTTATTGTTGCCGCTTTTCTTTTTAGGACCGCCAGATTTTTTCTTGAACTTTTTGTCCATCTTTTCCAGATCACTGTTAAGCGAGAAGTGCTCTCCCTGACCGGGAACATCATCTTCTTGCAGTGACGCTGGTTTTTTTCCTTTGCTATTCAGCTTAATGATTTCATTAACCCTTTCAACATCAATAGGATGCCAAGTGTTTTCATCATCATATCCGAACCACATGATTTTTCTGAAAATGTCCGTTTTCTGAAGCTTAGCCACACCTTTTTCGGTTAGTAGGGGCTTTTCTAGCTCAGGGATGTCTTTCAGGGCTTCCATGTAGGTGTCTAGCTCATAGTTGAGACAGCATTTTAGTCTACCACATTGGCCTGAAAGCTTACTGGGGTTAAGAGAAAGGTTTTGATATCGCGCTGCACTGGTAGATACACTCTTGAAATCGCTGAGCCAGGTAGAGCAGCATAGCTCTCTTCCGCAAGAGCCAATTCCTCCCAGCCTGCCGGCTTCCTGCCTTAGGCTGATCTGTCGCATTTCTACCCTGATTTTAAATTCACCAGCTAAGTGCTTAATGAGTTCTCTAAAATCAACTCTGTCATCAGCTGAGTAATAGAAGGTGGCCTTGCTGTTATCTGCCTGATATTCTATATCTGACAGCTTCATGTCTAGCTTAAGCTCATCTATGATTTGCCTGGTTCGGTACAGTGTGGGCATTTCCCTTTTTTGTACCTCTTCATACTTTTCAAGATCTTTTTGATGTGCAAGTCGGTATACTTTGCGTATTTCTTCCTGACCGATTTTTTTCTTTTGCATCTGAAGCCTTACCAGCTCTCCTTGCAATGAAACATGGCCAATATGATGACCATTAGGCACATCTACTACAATAGCATCTCCAGTGTGGAGTTCCAGGTTCTCAGAGTTTTGAAAAAAGTCTTTACGACCACCCTTAAACCTAACTTCTATTATATCAAATTTATCTACTACTGGTAAATCCATATTAGACAACCAGTCAAAAACATTCATTTTATTGCAGCCTCCGGTTTGGCAGCCGCCATTGTTGTTACACCCTGCCGCCTTTCCACCACCGGATCCGCAAGAACTACATCCCGCCATAGCTTACAGTTTATGTTCAATCATACACATTAAAGATAAAGAATATAGCATACTAATCTATTCGTAGGGCTAAAATATCTTTTCCAATGTCTTTTCTGAAGTACATATCCTGCCATTTGATCTGATTTACAGCAGTGTACGATTTTTTTAGGGCTTCCTCAAGGGTATTTGCCATACCGGTCACAGCTATTACACGGCCACCGTTAGTAAGCACTTTATAGTCATCTTGCTTAGTGCCAGCATGAATCACCAAAGCATCATTAGTGTCAGCCAATCCGGTTATTTCATTACCTTTTGCATAGCTGCCAGGATATCCACCTGCCACTAAAACTACTGTGGTAGCATACTCATCAGCAATCTCCAGCTTATAATTTTTGAGGTTGCCTTCTGCTGCCGCTGTAAACAGGTCAACTATGTCATTTTTAATTCTAGGGAACACTACTTGAGTTTCAGGATCACCCATTCTTACATTATATTCAATAACATAAGGTTCACCGTCTACATTCATCAGGCCGATAAAGATGAAACCTTTATAGTCTATTCCTTCTTTTTTAAGTCCAGCAACTGTAGTATTAATCACCTTAGATTTTACTTTCTGAAGAAATGCATCATCAGCAAAGCTCACTGGTGATACAGCTCCCATTCCACCTGTATTAAGGCCAGTGTCGTTTTCACCAATTCTTTTATAATCTTTAGCTTCAGGTAGAAGAACATAATTTTCACCGTCAGTAAGTACAAACACAGAAAGTTCTATACCATCTAAATACTCTTCTATAAGTACTTTCTCACTCGCCGCTCCAAATTGCTTGTCGGCCAGCATGGTGGTTAGTGAGTCTTTAGCCTCTTGTAGGCTTTGGCAAATAAGCACTCCTTTTCCTGCAGCCAGGCCATCCGCCTTTAAAACTATTGGCATGCTGCAAGTATCCAGATAGGCCAGGCCTTCAGGTAATGTCTCTACAGTAAAAGTTTTAGATTTTGCTGTCGGCACATTATGCTTTTCCATGAAAGCTTTAGAGAAATCTTTACTCCCTTCTAGTTGAGCTCCTGTTTTATCAGGGCCAATGAAGGATATATTTTTGAGTTGCTCATGTTGTTGAAAATAGTTTCTGATACCATTTACTAATGGGTCTTCAGGGCCTACTACAACCAGCTCTATATTTTCATCTATTACCAAAGAGGCAATAGCATCAAAATCATTTACATTTATATCTACGTTTTTGGCTATTTGTCCTGTACCTGCATTGCCAGGAGCCACAAACAGATTATCACAGTCTACACTTTGAGCTATTTTCCAAGCTAGTGTATATTCTCTTCCACCGCTACCAAGAATTAGTATGTTCATTCTAAATGGGTTTAATGTAGCGCCAAAATTATGAAATTATTTAGGCCTAAAGTAAGGTTTGGAATATGAAATGCATATAAATGCAAAAGGCCGCTGTTAAGCGGCCTTTCATTAGGGGTTATTTAGGGTTAATTAGCATATTCTGAGAGAAACTTAATTCTCATTAATCTCAATTCTTCTTCAGAATATTCTTCATTATCTTCATCAGACAAAGCGTCTTCAATGCTGTCAGTTTCAGCATTTAGGAAATAGTCGTATAGATCTTCCTGTCTTTCTTCGTCTAAAATTTCATCTATATAATAATCAAGATTTAGCTTAGTACCTGAATAACAAATGTGTTCTATCTCATCTAATAACTGATCGAAAGTGATGCCTTTAGTTTCAGCTATTTCATCTAAATCAATTTTACGATCAATCTGCTGGATGATGAAAATCTTCATTTTAGATTTATTCACTGAAGATTTTACTACTACCTGAGATGCCGTAACTATATCATTATCATCAACATACTTATTGATAGTCTTAAGAAATTCTTTTCCGAATTTTTGAACCTTACCCATTCCTACTCCATTTACTTGAGCTAGTTCAGCTTCGTTAGTAGGGTAGGTAGTGGCCATTTCTTCCAGAGAAGGGTCCTGGAAAATAACATAAGGAGGAAGTTCTTTCTCCTGTGCTATTCTTTTTTCTTAAGGCCTTGAGTATATCAAATAACTTCTGGTCATGCGCATTGGCAGCCATTGGAGTTACTTTCTCGCTTTCTTCTTCTTCACCTCCTGCATCAAGATACTCATGATCTTTGGCAAAGAATATAGATTGTGGCTGCTTTAAAAACTCACGACCTTTGTCTGATACCTTAAGTACTCCGATGTTATCCACATCCTTTTGAAGTAATTCATAGATCAGAGATTGGCGAACTACAGATTTCCAGAAATCCTGAGTCTCCTGGTTCCCTTTTCCGAATACTTCTAGTTGATCGTGATTATATGAGTTTACATATTGGTTAGCTACACCCCTGATTACATCTACCAGGTGGTTTAGTCCAAACCTTTCTTCAGTGGCCATGGCCGCTTCAATAGCGATTTGAGCAAAATCCTGTGCTTCATATCTTTCTTTAGGAGTAAGACAGTTATCACAGCCTTCGCAATTTTCTACTTCAAATTCTTCACCGAAGTAGTGCAGTAGCTGGCGTCTTCTACATACCGGAGATTCGGCGTAGTAAGACATTTCCTGTAGAAGTATTCTGGCGTTTTCACGCTCTTGCACAGGTTTGTCTTTATTGAATTTCTCCAGCTTATTAATGTCGTTATGACTATAGAACATGAGACATTGACCCTCAAGTCCATCACGACCTGAACGACCAGTCTCCTGGTAATACCCTTCTAATGACTTAGGAACATCATAATGAACTACAAATCTTACATCCGGTTTATCGATTCCCATACCGAATGCAATGGTAGCTACAACTATGTCGACGTTCTCATTTAGGAAGTCATCCTGGTTTTTTTCTCTTACAGCGGGCTCTAAACCGGCATGGTATGGAGCAGCTTTAAATCCATTTACATTTAGAAGTTCTGCGATCTCTGCTACCTTCTTTCTGCTGAGGCAATATATAATTCCACTCTTGCCTTTATGAGATTGAAGGAACTGAATCAATTGCTTCTTAGCATGTTTTTTAGGGCGAACTTCGTAGTAAAGGTTAGTTCTGTTAAATGAAGATTTGAAAACATCTGCATTTTCCATCTGCAGGTTTTTCTGAATATCCATTTGCACCTTAGGAGTGGCCGTAGCCGTAAGTGCTATGATAGGCAAGTTGCCTAATAATCCGATAATTTCTTTAATTCTTCGGTACTCAGGTCTGAAGTCATGACCCCACTCTGAAATACAGTGAGCCTCATCTACGGCTACAAAAGAAACGTTAGCTTTCTGAAGGAAGGCAATGTTATCTTCTTTTGTAAGTGACTCAGGAGCAACGTATAATAATTTAATAGATCCGTCCAGACATTCTCTTTTTACTCGGTTAATTTCACCTTTAGAAAGTGTAGAGTTCAGGAACTGAGCGTTGATGCCAAATGCATTTAGCTGATCTACCTGATTTTTCATTAATGCAATGAGAGGAGATATTACTATTGCCAGCCCATCTGTGATAAGTGCAGGTAACTGATAACATAATGATTTACCAGCACCGGTAGGCATGATTACGAACGTGTTCTTTCCCTTAAGTATGTTCTCAATAATCGCCTCCTGATTCCCCCTAAATTGGTTGTAGCCAAAAATCTCTTTCAGCTTACTCCTTAAAATTTCCTTCTCTTCAACCAGCGTCATAATCTTTTGATAAGAGTTAATTAAATCATCAGTATTTTAAATTATTAACAAGCACTTTAATCCTATATCCGATTTAACTCAGTATAGAAACCCACATGGGCATTTATTCATGATTTTTTTATCTTTGAAGCGTTTTCCAACACCACTAATACAAAAGGAGATTGAAGGTAACAAAAAATATTCAAAAAATAGCGAAAAAGGTACTTCTAAATGAAGCTGACGCTATAAAAAAATTATTGGACTTTATCGATAATGATTTTGAACAATGTGTACGGGAGATATTTGATTTAAGCGGTAGGGTAGTAGTGACCGGGGTAGGTAAAAGTGCCATTATAGCCAATAAAATGGTTGCTACTTTCAATTCTACAGGCACACCAGCTTTATTCATGCATGCTGCTGACGCTATTCATGGCGATTTAGGTATGATCCAAAAAGACGATCTGGTAATATGTCTTTCTAAAAGCGGAAATACGCCAGAGATTAAGGTGCTAGTACCATTGATAAAGCGAACCGGCGCAAAACTGGTAGGTTTAGTGAGTAATGTAGATTCTTATCTGGCACAGCAGAGTGATTATGTACTGAACGCCACCATAGGAGAGGAGGCGTGCCCTAATAATCTGGCGCCAACTACCAGCACTACGGCTCACCTTGCAATGGGCGATGCCCTGGCAGTTTGCCTTTTAGAGCTGAGAAATTTCTCAAGTAATGATTTTGCTAAATACCATCCTGGCGGGGCACTGGGAAAAAAATTATATCTCAAAGTAGATGATATTTACAGCCATAATGAATTGCCATTGGTGAAAAGTGATACCACGGTAAAGGATGTGATCATGGAGATGTCTTCTAAAAGGTTGGGTGCTACGGCCGTAGTGAATGATGAGAGGGAATTGTTGGGAATAATTACTGACGGAGATCTTAGAAGAGCCATAGAAAGAGGTACTGATTTAATGAATGATGTGGCTAAAAATATTATGTCCACTGGGGTGAAAACTATGGAAAAAGGTGAATTTGCTGTGAAAGCTTTGAACATTATGCAGCAAAATAGTATTAGTCAAATTGTTATATTAGACAAAAAAAAGGTGGAGGGCTTTGTGCACCTTCATGACCTGCTACGAGAAGGAATTATTTAATTAATAAAAATATTATCATCATTCATGGAAAGTAAGTACTTGGTAATCATGGCGGGCGGAATTGGTAGCCGCTTTTGGCCATATAGCCGTAACAATCGCCCAAAACAGTTTTTAGATATTTTGGGTACAGGGAGGTCATTATTACAGATGACTTACGATCGCTTTCTGCCCTTAATAGAAAAAGAGAAAATATATATTGTTACCAATGAAACTTACGCTGAGCAAGTAAAATTACAGCTGCCTGAGTTGGGTGATGATCAGGTTTTGAGAGAACCGATGAGACGTAACACAGCTCCCTGTGTGGCATATGCTTCTTATAAAATTGCTCAGAAAGACCCGAACGCCGTTATCACGGTAGCTCCAGCCGACCATGTAATATTTAATGAAGATGCCTTTCGCTCTGTAATTAATGTGGCCATGGAGGCGGCTTCTGCTCAGGATAAGCTCATTACCATTGGTCTAAAGCCTAACAGGCCAGAAACTGGTTTTGGATACATACAGTATCATCAATCTGCAGATGAAGTAAAAAAGGTGAAAACTTTCACTGAGAAGCCAGAGAGATCACTCGCGGAGAAGTTTATAGAAAGCGGTGATTTCGTATGGAATTCGGGGATTTTCGTATGGAGTGTAAAAGCCATTAAAGCAGCGTTTGAAAAGAGTCTGCCCGAAATGGCCGAGGTTTTTGAGGAAATGAATGACGTTTTCTATACCGAAAAAGAAAATCAGGTACTTCAGACCACATACGCCCAGTGCGGTAGCATTTCTATTGACTATGGCATTATGGAGAAGGCTGAGAATGTATATGTAGTACTAGGTGAGTTTGGCTGGTCAGACCTTGGTTCATGGAACTCACTACACGAATTGTCTGATAAACAAGGAGATAATAATGTGGTACAAGCTAATGCACTGCTTTATGAAACCACAGACAGTATTGTAAAAGGGCCTAAAGATAAATTAATCATTGCGCATGGTCTAGACGGCTACTTAGTAGCGGAGTGCGACAATGTGCTTCTAATTTGTAAAAAAGATTTAGAAGCTAAGTTTAGAGATTTTGTGGCCGATGTAAAAGATCAAAAAGGAGCTGAATTTTTATAATTTCAGCTCTTGCTTTTTTGTCTTACTGCCTCATAAATAGCTATACCGGCTGATACTGAAACATTTAATGATTCGATTTTTCCGCTCATTGGTATTTTTCCTTTAAAATCGCACAGCTTTAAATACTCTGGTGAAACTCCATTTTCTTCAGATCCTAGGAGTATAGCTATGGGTTGATTGAAATCAACATCATAAATGTGGTGGTCTGTCTTTTCAGTACAGGCCACGATCTGTATGCCGTTTTGCTGCAGATAGGAGATTGTGTTTTTTAAGTTATCTTCCCTACACACTGGAATGTAGTTCAGTGCTCCGGCTGAAGTTTTCATGGCATCATTATTAATAGCAGCGCTACCTTTGCTAGGTATGATGATAGCGTCGACTCCTGAACACTCTGCAGTACGGGCTATTGCTCCAAAATTTCTTACGTCAGTCACTCTATCTAAAATGAGGAAGAATGGCTCCTTGCCGTTCTGATATACTTCTGTGATAACATTGTCCAACGAGGCATATCTTACTGCAGAAATGAAGGCAATGGTTCCCTGGTGATTTTTTCTGGTAATTCTATTTAGTTTTTCCAGAGGCACTTGAGAGATAGGAATATTATGAGCACGGGCCACAGTTATAAGCTCTTTAGTGAGCTCATTAGATAGGCCTTTTTGTACCATTAATTTGTCAATTTCTTTACCAGCTTGAATGCTTTCTATAACTGCTCTGGTGCCGAAAATATATTCCTTTTGATTCTCCATTATTCTAAAATCTTCCTTTTCTCCACAAATCTATGGCTCTGTACCAATTTGCCGCATGTTTTTTCTCTCTAATTAGAACAAAATTTTTATCAGAGAATATATTATCTGCATTTAGGAACTTATACTCCAGTTTAGGAAGCTGCGGACTAGCGTTGTAAATCCATGTTTCACCGTCATCAGCCACTTCTACCGCATCCGGAGCCCCGTAAATAATGTAGATCATGCCCATATCTGTTTTCCACCCTTCTTTATAGCTGGTAAAGAAGTAATTAGCACTTTCCACGCGATCATAGAATTTCTTAATAATTAATTTAGCCCGGTCTTTTGAATTAGTAAGCCTAAGCCAAAATGCATCGAACTTCTTCTTATCTCCATCCACTCTTGATAAGCTTTCATATTCCTCTTTAGTGGTGATATACCGAAGTGGAGTAATCAAATCTTCCAGCCTTACTAACTTGGGATAGTATTTGTCTTCAACTCTAAAACTAAGACCGGTAGAGGATGTGGTATCTTTTTGAATTAGATAAAGGCCTTTTTCTCCTAAAACTAGTTGATTAGTATCTATTTTGTCTACAGACTTATAGGTCATGGTCATTTCAGGAGTGTCAGTGCTTACTGGCATAGGAGGCCGCGCTATCGGAAAGTCCTGATCATAATAATATGCATACAATGTATTAGAAGCGGAGATGTTATAAATGCCATTGGCTAGCCAATCGTTAAGAGAATTATTGGCCAATAAATTACTATAACTAACATCAGCTGCAGGTCTGGAATAGTAGAAATAACTCTTGCCACTTATTCTGCTTAAGATTTCAGTGACTATAATCTCTCCATCTATTTCTTTTGGGAAGCTGAGGTGGAGCATATGACCTCCTTTTATCTCAACATGGTTGATTGTGTCTACATGTATCAGGGGAACGGCTTTAAACTCTGCCTGCACTGAGGTGGTAGTGTAGTAAGAGAAAGTGTAGTCATCTTTAGTCGCTCCCGCTTTGTTAATCAGCAATTTCAAGTCTAGTTGCACAAAGTCAGGCTTCTTATATGCCTTTTGGGTGACTTCTATCTCGTAATTTGGGGTATACCTATATGAGAAATTAATATCACGGATAGTATTCTGAGCAAATAAATAAGTGGAGACCAGTAAGAATGTGAAAATGAATATGAGTGAGCGCATAATTTATGTCTATCGGAAACGGTTAGGTTAATAGATGCGGCAGGGAATATACATGTTTTGCCGTTTAAAATAAAAACAGGGTAAAAGGTATTTGTTTATAATTCGTTTACTTTGTTGTAAATTTTCATGACATGAGTGTTTATACAACGGAAATAGCTTCAGACAAAATAGCATCAGATAATCCTATTCATCAACGATTATTAAAGGCATATTATTTAGCTGAAGACTATGTAAAAGGTGATTTGTTTGAAATTGGCTGCGGTGAAGGAAGAGGAATAACCTTATTAAAAGATAAATGTGATAGCTATACTGCTATAGATAAAATAAAGGAAGTGATAGATCAGCTTACCGCTGAGTACCCTGACGTGAAGTTCATTCAGGATAATATTCCTCCTTTAAATAAAATTGAAGATAATTCATTTGATGTTATCATCAGCTTTCAGGTGATAGAGCACATTAAGAATGACAGGTTATACCTGGAAGAAATTAGACGAGTGTTGAAGCCTGGTGGAAAGGCCCTAATTACCACACCCAATATTAAGAAAACACTTACCAGAAATCCATGGCATATCAGGGAGTATAAAGCTGGTGAATTAGAAGCTTTGGCTAAAAGTATATTCTCTAAAGTAGATATGAAAGGTGTAGCTGGAAATGAAAAGGTGATGGAGTATTATGAGATGAACAAAAAGAGTGTACAGAAAATCACTCGTTTTGATGTTTTGAATCTCCAGTACAGATTACCAGCGCCTCTATTGAGAATTCCTTATGATATTTTGAATAGGGTGAATAGAAATAAGCTGAAGACCAGTAATGATAGTTTGGTGAACCAAATTCATCATACAGATTATATTCTATCAGACAATGCAGATGAATCTTTAGATCTTTTCTGCATTATGGAAAAGTAATTTTAAAAAGGTATTAAAACAAAAAAGGCGAGCATTGCTCGCCTTTTTTGTTGGTGTAGGCTGTGGCCTACATATTTCTTCTGTTCAGCTGAAGACCGCTTACAATCTGGCTGTAAACTTCTTCATATTTCTGAGCTAGTTCATCTTCACCGTACTCGTTTAATGTTCTTTGTAGTTCACCAAGTACTAAAAGATTACGCTGAAGCTCCATGCCTAACTCTATATCTTCCTGAGTCAGGTATTGGATCATTTCCACAGAGCGGTCACCAATAGTTTTTGCTATTTCCAAAGCCTTATCTTTTTCTCCTATTTCGAATAATAAAGCGACTGTACGTGTAGCAGTATAATCATAAGGAACCGCTTTATCCGGCATAGTTTCCAAGCTGAACAAGATAGCTTTTCTAGCTTTTTCAGTTTTGCCTTCGTTAATTAATGCCGTAGCTAATGTGTTAAAGCTTGTACGATGGTTGAGTACAAAGTTTCTATAATCTTGAGTATAATATACATCCGGATTGTCAAGTTCTCTGTACTGGAAGTTGTTCACCAAATTATCGTACATTATTTCAGTGTCTACAAAATCCATTCTTGGATTAGGATTCTTCACTGGTAATATACGGTAGGCGTTACCTTCCTGAATAGCATACTGACTTAAGTCAATGCTTATTTGCTGCATTGATGTGTTATTCAGATAAATAGGTCTTTCCCAGTTAGATGTAGCGATAACATCAAGTAGGGCCAGGTCATTTTTCATGATGGCTGATTTACCTTTTTTCAGGCTAAATACCATTTTATCTACTACCAGACTATCCATACCTTTAGGAACAATGCCTAGCTGTCTTACTTTTTCTTTATCTACATTTAAAGAGAAAGTTTTGCTTGGCAATACGTTAGCAGAAGCATATTTAGTTCTTAGTCGCTTATCATTGTTTTTGATCAGTTGCAGATATTGCTTTAGATCAATTACTTTCAGACCAAGATCCTGATATGGTAAATAGTCATTCAGGCCATCTTGCTTATAGTTCTCAATGGTAAGTGTATAAGGGAATGCCTCAGATTCATAAACTGGTCTCATGGTCTGCCAGATGTACCAGTCAGTGTTGTAGTAACTAAGTACCACTACTCTTACGTCAGTTCTGTAGCCTTCTACTTCCTGAGCATACCAAAGAGGGAAAGTATCATTGTCTCCACCGGTATATAATATGGCGTTTTCTGCTGTAGAGGCCAAGAAGTTCTTAGCTGAGTCTACAGAGAAGAAACGATTATCTCTATTGTGATCATCCCAGCCTTGCTGAGCCATAATGGCTGGAGCAGAAAGACATAATACTGTTGAAATGATGGCTGCCAATTTTGCTCCGGTAATTTTCTTTAACAGTTCGGCTATGGCCAACACGGAGAATCCAATCCAAATTGCAAAGGCATAATATGAACCCACATAGATGTAGTCCCTTTCACGAGGCTCTATCGGTGGCGAGTTTAGATATAATATAAGTGCAATTCCCGTAAGGAAGAATAGCATGGCCACCACGGCAAAGTTCTTTTTATCCTTTTGTAAATGGAAAACAAGGCCAATGATTCCTAAAATAAGAGGAATCATAAAGAAGTTGTTTCTACCTTCGTTCTCGGCTATTTCTTGCGGAACATCCTGAAACCAATCACTTGGTTTCATCCAGTCTGCATCTTGAATATCACTTTCTCTACCTGCAAAATTCCACATGAAATATCTCATGTACATCCACCCTAGCTGATGTTTTACCATGAACTCAACATTGTCTCCAAAAGTAGGTTTTTGCCCTTCAGGGATGTTGGCTACTTCGCGGTACCTCTGTATGTGCCTGGGGTCGGCACTGTACATTCTAGGGAATAAAGTCTTATCAGCGGCATCATAAGTATACGATTGCTTCTTGTCAGTCTCTTCGTATTTATCTTCACCTTTGACATACTGTGCGGGTCCATCTTCAATTCCCGTAGGCTGAGCAGTATAATATTGACCATAAAGTAGAGGTCTACTGCCGTATTGCTCACGTTTTAAGTATTTTACGAAAGAGATAACGTCCTCAGGATTGTTCTCATCAATAGGTGTATCGTAATTAGACCTGATAACGATAATGGCATAAGATGAGTAACCTATGAGTATAAAAGTAAGTCCTAATAAAGCAGTGTTTAGTATTGCTTTCTCATGTTTTAATGAGTATTGAATACCCAAAATTAATCCAGCAATAAGTAAGCCTCCCACGAAAATAGCTCCAGAACCAAAAGGTAGACCAAGGCTATTCACGAAGAAAATCTCAAATGATCCTGCTAAGCTAGGCAGCCCTGGAATAATGAGGTTATTCACTAAAATTACAAGGAAACCACTTATAATCATGGTTAGTACAAGGCCCCACTGTGTAGGTTTGTACTTTTTGAAATAATATATAAGTCCTAAAGCAGGAATTGTTACTAAGTTCAGAAGGTGGACTCCAATGGAAAGGCCCATCATATAGGCAATAAGAATGAGCCACCTGTTAGCTTTGCTTTCGTCTTCTATTAAATCCCATTTTAAAATGGCCCAGAATACAAAGGCGGTAAAGAATGAAGACATGGCATAAACCTCAGCTTCTACAGCGGAAAACCAGAATGAATCTGAAAATGTATAAGCCAACGATCCTACTGCACTGGCACCAATGATCAACCAGGTTTGCTCAGCATTCAGCTTGTCATTTATGTTAATCTTTAACATTTTTCTAGAAAACATAGAGATAGTCCAGAAAAGGAAAAGAATGGTAAAGCTACTGCTAAGAGCACTGGAAACGTTTATCCAGTATGCTACTTCGGTGCCATCTCCAAAAGATAAAAAAGAAAATATTCTACCGATTAATAAGAAAAGAGGAGCACCAGGAGGGTGAGGAACCATTAACTTATATGATACTGCAATGAATTCGCCACAGTCCCAAAAGCTTCCAGTTCGCTCCAGGGTTAATAAATACACAATAGTTGCTATGGCAAACACAATCCAGCCAGCAATATTATTGACTCTTTTAAATTCCATTAGGATGTTAAATTATAAATTAGAAAGCGAAAATAACGAACTATGTGTAATTAACCATATTCATGAAGGATTAGTCTCTTTTTAAGAAATTTTAACCTTTAGAGAATTTCGCTTATTCACTATTTGTAAACCACGGCAAAAAAGCCCAGCCAAAGGATAAACATTAGAACATAAGAAGAGAAAACTATGGCATAAGCTATCTCTTTTCTTTTGTTTGCCATATGATGAATACCGGCAGCAAGTAGGAACCAATATATAACTTCAAATACGTTTAAGGCCTTTAATGGGTAAAACCATTTGCCAGCAAGTTCATCAGTATCAGTGAGGTTTATTAGGGAAAGAGGATAGAAAGCTTTGATTTGATGAAGGTCAGGGTCGGATTCTACGAGTAGTAGCCATAGGAGCTTTATGGTTTCAGGTATAAAAAATATGAACTCAGAGATTACCACAACCTGCCAAACCTGTCCGAAAGTTACTTTGTAGCCAAACATGAAGCAGCCCACCCAAAGTATAAATGCTATTACTGTGAATTTGATCAGGTAAATGAGCGGAACAGAAACATACTGAAGCGTATTTAATGTGTGAAAAACGCCCATTTGACCTCTGCTCTCCAAAATTTCAAAGGCTGCTGTATCATTTTCCAAAAACACCTTTTTGGCTATAAGCATAAAGATGGTGACCAGAGTAATTAAGAAAAACGCCCTCCATTTAGGGATATCAAAAAATGAGCTTTCAGATTCAGCAGTGGCTTTCATGCCGGAAAGATACTAAACAAGAAAATAAAATTTTCACCGTTAAGAACTAGACCAGACCTTTTAACCGTTTATGTCAAGGATTATGAATATCCTAATGCAAAGAAAAAATAAAGATATATCTTTATGTCACTAATTATGAGGTCGTTTTTAACACTAACATTTCTATTTTTATCTATTACACTTTCATTGGCTCAGGAAGAGGCGGAGGATGACAAGCAGGTTATTCTTATCTCGGATATGCAATTGCAAATTGAGATAAACCAGGCCATGAATGATCTGTATAATTTTAAATTTGATAAGGCAGAACAGCAGTTTCGATGGCTGAAACAAAAATATAAATGGCATCCGCTACCATACTTTTTATTGGGACTTAGCGAATGGTGGAAAATCATGCCTGACATGAACAACACCAGTCATGATGAGAAATTTCTGGCCTATATGGACTCTGTAATTCTTATTTCAGAAAATCTCTATGAGAAACCCAAGCACAAAGTGGAGGCCACCTTCTTTTTGGCAGCAGCCTACGGTTTTGAGGGGAGGCTATATTCTACAGAAGAGCGTGGTAAATGGACTAAATCTGCTTTTGTGGGTAAAAATGCCCTAAACTATATGCAGGAAATAGAAGATGACTCTGATCTAAGTCCTGAGCTATTGTTTGGAAAAGCCCTTTATAATTACTTCTCAGTGTGGGTGCCGGAAAATTATCCGCTGTTAAAGCCAATTATAGCATTCTTTCCTAAAGGAGATAAAAAGTTAGGCATTCAGCAATTGACTGAGGTTTCTTATAATGCCTTCTACACCAGAATTGAGGCCATGGTATTCTTAATGAGGATACTAAATAGTTACGAAAACAATAAACCTCGCGCGTTGCAGATAGGAGAATATCTGCATACTACCTATCCGGATAATCCTTATTTCCACCGTTATTACGCCAGGCTGTTATATTCATCCGGTAAGTTTCATGCAGCAAGACCTGTAGCCGAAGACATTATTAAAAGAATTGATGATGGCATGATAGGTTATGAGGGAACTAGTGGAAGATATGCAGCCTTTTTTCTTGGGCAGATTTACGAATCGCAAAAAAATAATGAAAAGGCAAAATACTATTACTTGAAAGCGAAGACCTACTCAGAAGAAATAAAAGCTACAGACACTGGATATTATCATTACTCTTTACTTGCCCTGGGAGATATCTATAAGGAGGAAGGAAATGATCGCGAATCCAAGCGATATTACAAGCTAGTGAAGAAGCAGGCCAAGAGAGGTGATAGCGTGCATAAAAGTGCCCGTGAAAAGCTTCGTGATTTTTAAATAAACCAATGGAGTTAAAAGATTTTGTAGTAACACCTATAGTCTTGCTAATTGTGTATGTAATCGCGTACATAGCAAGGCCTTATGTGTCTGACGAAATCACTTCAAAATATTTTATTCCCGCCCTTACTGTTAAAATAATTGGTGCCATCTGTGTAGGTCTGGTTTATCAGTTTTACTATGGTGGAGGAGACACCTTTGCATACCACACCCACGGAAGCCGCTGGATTTGGCTAGCTTTTAATGATGATATATCTAAAGGCCTTAAGATGTTAATGGCCAATGGAGATTATGAAGGTGTCTACGATTACGCTAAAAATATATGGTATTATAGAGATGAGCATTCTTATTTCTTGATCAAGATAGTGACGCTCCTTGATATACTAACCTTTTCCACCTACAGTGCTACAGCTGTCCTGTTTGCAGCATTTTCTTTCACAGGAATGTGGGCTTTATTTTTAGTGTTCTACTCGCTGTATCCATCTGTGCATAAGTGGTTAGCTTTAGCTATCTTTTTTATGCCTTCAGTGTTTTTTTGGGGTTCAGGTATCTTGAAGGATACGGTGACTATGGGGGCGCTGGGGTGGTTAACTTATTCCTTCTATCAACTTTTATTTCGAAAGAATCTCAATGTGCTCAATTTCATAATTTTAATTTTGAGTGGCTGGCTTATACTTAATATTAAGGTTTATATACTTCTCTCTTTTTTACCAGCATTAATTTTGTGGTTTTTTGTTAATAATATAGGAAAGATAAAGTCTCCTATTACGAAGTTTTTTGTAACACCTCTTATGTTGGGGGCCGCAATTGCAATTGGATATTTAGCCATTAACCAAGTAGGTGAACAAAATTCAAAATATGCTCTTGATAATATTGCGACTACCGCTCAAATGACTGCATATGACATTCGCTATGGTTGGGGGGCAAGAATGGGAGATAACTCTGGATATACATTGGGAGACTTGGATGGGACAGTCGGAAGTATGATCAGACTTGCTCCTGAAGCCATTAACGTATCATTATTCAGGCCGTATCTTTGGGAGGTAAGAAATCCCTTGATGTTATTATCGTCGCTAGAGTCTTTGTTTATGCTTGGGTTAACATTATGGATGCTTTGGAAATTTGGAGTTGCAAATTTTTTCAAATTTCTAATGAAACCTGAAGTTCTTTTTTGTATTCTTTTCTCATTAATTTTTGCATTTGCAGTAGGTATCTCGACCTCCAATTTTGGAACATTAGCACGATACAAGATTCCACTTATGCCTTTCTACATCGTCGGTATGATCATACTATATTATTACTCCAAAGAGAATAAGGATAGGAAGTTGTCTGAATTGGAAGATACTGAATAAAAATTCTCAACTTTTTTCCTAGCTGATCTGCCAAATAACTTTCTTTTATCCTTATTGATAATTAGTGTCTCTATATTTTTCTTCCATTCTTCCCTGGTATGGCAAAGAAATCCATTTTCATTGTCATCTATAATTAGGGAGTTTACTCCAACTGGCGATGCTATGGCAGGTATACCCAAGGCCATGTATTGAAGAGCTTTAAATCCGCATTTTCCTTGTGACCATAAATCATTTGTTAAGGGCATGACTCCAATATCGAAACGTTGTAGGTCTTTAATTTCAGTGTTTTTGTTCCATGGAATAAATTTTAGTGATTTAAGCTTGAACGAAGGAGCTTTATTTGAAATAATAATAAAGTTAAAGTCAAAAATTTCTTCTAACTCAGCTATAATCGGAACCAACGGATTCAGGTATTGTAAAGTGCTATGTGTTCCAGTCCAGCCTATAACTAAATTTTCATCGTTTTTAGGGTTCACTGTTATATCTGGATTATGTAAGTGTTCGGTGTCAATTGTAGTGGGATTAATAATGACGTTTGTGCAAAAATTAGCGGCATATTTTGCCAAATACTCATTACCGGTACTTACCTTATAACTCCATCTACAAATGGAACTTACTTTACTTTTCCATTTCACCATGCTTTTGATTGAGCCTTTTTCATCTGGATCCTCAAGCCATATAGCATCATCAAAATCGTAGATTATTTTTTTTCTTAATATTTTTGAGATTATCCATTCAAAAAATGGGGGCCCTACAGGTGTTGCTTCTCTGTGTATAAAAATGAAGTCATAATAAGGTGTCCGAACAATATCAATCAAACGGGTTACAAAACCTTGAAAAAAATAATACAACTTGGAAATGATTTTACCATCTTTGTAGAGTGTATCCCAGGCCTTTTTAGTCAAAAATGGGGAGATCTTAAACTGATGATTATTCTTTTTTAGGATTGGGAGATACTGTTCAAAGCGGAAGCGTTGGCTTGGGGCTTGTCCTTGAGGGTAGGGAGTTATAAAAAGAATTGATTTAGAATGCATAAGTTAATCGTTGATGCAAATAAAAAAGGTTTACGCCTAAATCTTAAAGAATTATTTCAATATAAAGACTTATTTTTAATACTAGCTTACAGAGATCTGAGGGTGAGATATGCTCAGACAGCTCTGGGTCTTATCTGGGTTGTTATTCAGCCATTAGCAACTCTACTAATATTTATCTTGGTATTTGGGAAGGCGATTAAAGTAGATACGGGCAGTGTGCCCTATGCTCTTTTTGCTATTTCAGGAATGGCCGCCTGGAGTTATTTTGCTTTTGTACTAGCACAAGCGGGAGATTCCATCATTTCTGCTCAGGAGATGGTTAAGAAAATATATTTCCCTCGCCTGGTAATCCCTTTATCTAAAGCAGTAGTAGGGCTGGTGGACTTTTGCATTGGGTTATTTTTGGTGATTGTATTAATGATGGTATATGGGTTCACCCCTTCAATTAATATCGTTTATTTTCCTTTATTTTTAATAATGACCATAATATCAGCTTTGGCAGTTGGTATTTGGATGAGTGCATTAACCATTCGTTATCGTGACTTTAAGCATGTGGTCCCATTTCTTGTGCAGTTTGGGTTATATGCTACTCCAGTAGGATATCCCTCCTCCCTAGTAATAAATAATCTTCCTGATTGGGCTAGCATATTGTACTATCTTAATCCTATGGTAGGTGTCATTGAAGGGTTCAGGTGGACTTTGCTTGGACAACAAGCCCCATCAGTATATAGCTTGATTTCTTTTTCAATAATAATTATTTTGTTTATATCATCGCTCTTTTACTTTAAGAAGGTAGAGCGGATAATGGCTGATGTGGTTTAATATGGGAGATATAGCAATAAAAGTCGAAGGGCTCGGAAAGAAATATGAAATTGGCCATAAAAAAGAAGGCGATTTCAGAAGTGCTTTTGGAACTAAGTTGTCAAGCTTATTTGGTAAAGGCAATAGTTCCAAAGAAGATTTTTGGGCACTGAGAGATATAGATTTTGAGATAAAAAAAGGTGAAGCTGTAGGTATCATAGGTCGAAACGGTGCCGGTAAAAGTACTCTTTTGAAAATTCTCAGCAGGATTACCGAACCCACAACTGGTAGGTTTGAAATTAATGGTCGAGTGTCTTCTCTACTCGAAGTTGGTACAGGCTTCCATATGGAGCTTAGTGGTAGAGAAAATATTTATCTTAATGGTACCATATTAGGAATGAAAAGGGCTGAGATTAAAGCCAAGTTCGATGAGATTGTGGCCTTTAGTGGTGTGGAGAAGTTTATAGATACACCTGTAAAGCACTATAGCTCAGGCATGAAAGTCCGTCTTGCTTTTAGTGTGGCAGCTCATTTGGAACCAGAAATTTTGATTGTAGACGAGGTTTTAGCTGTAGGGGATGCTGAATTTCAGAAAAAGTGTCTCGGTAAAATGGATGAGGTTAGCAAGAATGAGGGGAGGACTGTTTTGTTTGTTAGTCATAACCTTTCTTCTATCAGGCATCTTTGCACCAAGGGGATTTTACTCCATAATGGCAATGTGGAGATGTCTAGCAAGATAGGAGATGTATTAAATAAATACATGTCTATCGGCAATCAGCATAATACCCATGAATTTAATGCGGAGGGTTCATTTTCGGAAGAAGTAAATTATATCAAACGAGTTCATTTAGATTTTACAGATCATTCAGGACAAAAGTTGCTTATAGTTAAAGTAACTGTTAATAAGAAGGTTCTGGATGATAGTTTACACTTATTACTAAGGGTTTTTAATTATGATAATGTCGCAGTTGGTGCACTAGATAAAGTTATTAGTTCGGATGAGAAAGAGTTCATGGTGAAATTTTCAAGTGAAATTTTTAATAAAGGGCAGTATTATTTAAATCTAATATTGTATAAACCAGGTCAAGAAGTGTATGACAAAGTTGAAGAATGTTGTCAATTTGAAGTTCAAGAGAACTCAAAGAAATTATCACATTTAGAAGATTTTAATGTTGGTATTATAAAGTTTGATGAAATTATTTAGCAACATCAGAGCACGCCTGAGCCACCTATTCAGAAAAAAGAGTGAAATGAAGAGTCTGTTTTTCACAAGAGAAATTCTTACTCATGATAATTTTCATATAGGAGAATTTACTTATGGAAAACCATCAGTTCTATTTGCTGATAGTGGCGCCAGTTTACATATTGGAAAGTTTTGCTCGATCTCCGATGACGTGACTATTTTTTTAGGGGGAAATCATCGGTATGATTGGATTACGACTTATCCATTTAATAAAATTCCTCATTTCCATGAAAAGTCCTTTCATATAGAAGGGCATCCGAGTACGAATGGAGACGTTGTTATTCAAAATGATGTTTGGATCGGCAGAGGTGTTACTATCATGTCAGGTGTGAATGTAGGTAATGGAGCTGTTTTGGCAGCAGGCAGTGTAATAACTAAAGATGTCGGTCACTATGAGATTTGGGGAGGAAATCCGGCGAAAAAAATTAAAAGCAGATTTTCTGATGAAATAATTATTCGGCTTCTGCAAGATTCTTGGTGGGAGTGGGACATGACCAAAATTGAGGAAAAAATTGAGTATTTGATGTCAGTTCCTAAAATATGAAATATTTTAAAAAACTATATAGAAGATATAAGCTTGGTGAGTATTACGAAGAAGTTGTGTTTAAAAATAAGCATTATTTAGATGCTCAGAAAGGTTCTATAGATCAAGTAACTAGTGACAAAAAGCGATATGATGTAATAAATCACTTATTAGCATCATTAAACCGAGAAACATTGTATCTTGAAATTGGTGTGAGAAACCCTCAGGATAATTTTGCCTTAATTAACGCAAATGTTAAATATAGTGTGGACCCTGGTTTAGAATATACCCAAAACCCTGTCGATTTTAAATTAACTAGTGATGATTTCTTCGAGCAGTTGGATCAAGGAGCTCTATTATCGAAGTCTATAAAATTTGATGTAGTATTTATAGATGGTATGCATCTGGCTTCATATGTTGATCGAGATATCTCTAATGCTTTAAGATATGTAAAGGATGATGGGTTTATTGTATTACATGATTGCAACCCGCCCACAGAATGGCATGCGAGGGATCAATATTCATATGAGTGGACGCCTGCGAACAAGTATTGGAACGGATCGACATGGAAGGCATTTGTGAAGTATAGGAAAATGGATGATTTATCCAGCTGTTGTATTGATATAGATTGGGGGGTTGGTCTTATTTCAAAGGGTAAAAATATTGGAGCGCCTACCTCAATGGATGACGAATTTTATGAATACTCCGCATTGAGTTTGAGTCGTAAAGAGGTTTTAAATTTGATTTCTTTTGATGAGTTTAAATTAATGTTTGACCGTTAATGAGGATTACTGCCGTAGTTGTAACTTATAATTCGATTAAATGGATTCAAAAGTGTATCGATAGCTTACTGTCGAGTACAGTAGAAGTTAACGTTGTAATAGTGGATAACGCATCTGATGATGAAACAATTGATTTTATAAAAAGTAATTATCCACAAATAACTCTTATCAGTAATGATGAAAATTTGGGATTTGCAGCAGCAAATAACATAGGACTGAAACTTGCTCAAACTTCTTGCTCTGATTTTGTTTTTTTGCTCAATCATGATGCTTGGGTTCGAAGTGATACCATCGAAAATTTGGTGTTGAGAGCCAAAGAAAACTCAAATTATGGAGTGTTGAGTCCAATACATTTGAACGCAAGTGGCGAAATGTTAGAGTTTCTCTTCAGCACTTTCATAAGTAATCCTTCAGATGGAGGGAGAAAGTTTTATTCAGATTTAGTTTTAAAACACCCTATAAAAAATGTTTATGAAGTTAATTTTATAAATGCAGCAGCTTGGTTGATACCTATTAAAACAATCGAATTAGTAGGTTTATTCGATTCATTAAATTTTCCGCATTATGGAGAGGATAATAATTATTTACAAAGGCTTAAATACTTTAATCTAAAGGTGGGTTTAGTGCCTTCTTCTTTTGCCTATCATGATACAGAAGATAGAGAAGGGAAACACAATGATAAAAACTTTAAGCGTCATATAGCTATTAAAAAATTCAAGGTTTGTGCGTTAGATATATCTGAAAGTTATAATTCTAAAGATTTAAAGAATGAAATATTTATGGGATTGGAAGATGTAATTAAGGCTATACTTAAAATACAATTTACTGAATCCATAAATAGATTCAAGCTTTACAGAGAGAAACGTGAGTTATATAATAAAAGAAGCTCTATCGTAAGTAAATATAAGCAAAGCGGGTTTGATCCTCAATTATAATTTTCTTCCGATTAGTATTTACAATTAATTTTCAAAGCACCTTTTGTATTAAAACAAACGGCTAATAACCATAATTTTTAGAATGACTTCATTAACTGTGATAATGGCTGCATATAACGCAGAAAGATATGTCAGTGCTGCTATTGACAGTGTTCTAAATCAAACATATACTGACTTTGAGCTAATAATCGCTGATGATGGATCTAATGATAAAACTAGAAAGATTATTGATTCATATACTGATCCACGAATAGTTATAAGTCATAATCAATTTAACAGGGGTAAAGTTGCTACGGTAAATAGGCTTATTGAAAAAGCCAGAGGTCAATATTTAACTATACATGACGCAGATGATATTTCTCGTCTGGATCGGTTCGAATTACAGATAGCTGCTTTGGTTGATGATTGTCAAATAGATATGGTTGGGTCAAACTATATCTCATTCATGAGCAATAGGCTGATGTCAACCTCTAATTTGCCGCTTGATAGCGAAATGATCAGTTCATTTTTGGAAGATAGGAAACCGGCTCTTCATGGACCTACCACGATATTAAGAATAAAAGTTTTAGATAAAGTAGGGCCTTTATATAGAAATTTCACGCATGGAGAAGACATTGATTTTAATTTAAGATTTATAGGTTACTTCAAGGCTAAGAATTTACGTGATCCCTTATATTATTACAGGATGAGCAAAACCTCACTAACAAAGAGTATCGGTTATTTTAATAATGAGAGAGTAATCAACAGTGACGTAATATATAAATTGCATGGAATTAGATTAAGAACTCCCAATATAAACGATCTTGAAAAATTGGAAGATATTAAGTTGGAACTGCTGCAGAAAACAATAAAAGATCCTTCATATCCATTTAGATTTGGTGCTAATTATTTATACCATCAGGGACTTAATGTGAATAGTTGGTTATTAAGTGTAAAATCAATTACTAATAATCCTCTTGATTTCAAGAATTATGTTTGTTTTATGGAAATTAGCTTACTTACCATAAAGTCTGAAATTCGTAACTTGATATCTAGTAAAAAGAGATTTTTGAATATTCATGAAATTAATAAAAAATGAATTTGATTGATGTGGTTAGAAGAGTCCTCGTCAAAATACTGCGAATTGATAAAGACTTTTTTCTGAGGGAAGAGCTGAAAGAATATAAAGTAGATTCTGAAAAATTCTGCTGGAACGACTCACCCATCTACTTGAGGAATTCAGGATCCGATTATAGGGTGTTTAAACAGGTATTAATTGACGAGGAATATTCGTTTTTTAATCATCTCATAAATTATTATTTAAATGGTTCAGTTAAGAATTTCGTTGATGCAGGTGCAAATATCGGCCTGACAAGCTTGTATTTTCTAAGAAAATATCCACACGTACAATTAATGCTCATAGAAATGGATAGTAAGAACCTCCAGGTGCTGAAAAGAAACTTAACTGGTTTTAGTGATCATATAGTCGTAAACAAGGCGCTTTGGATTCATTCAGATGGGGTTGTTATAGATCGAACTTTCAGGGACGGGCAGTCATGGTCATTAAGTGCTAAGGAATCCGATTCAGACTTGGAATTGGTCGAATCAGCAGTACTTTTTAATATTTTGAAAGACCACAAATGGCATGAAATAGATGTGCTTAAAATTGATATTGAAGGAGCTGAACAAAAAATAATTATTGAAGAACCTTCATTTATTAATGTAATCGATAAGACCAAGCTTTTATGTATTGAAATCCATGACGAAGTTGCATCTCGAATTCAAATCTGTGACTTTTTAAGTAAGGCTGGATTTCAATTATATTCAAAGGGGGAAACCGTGTTTGGTGTTAATAAAAAGTTATGCGAGTTTCAGTAATTATTCCTGTATACAATGCATCTAATTTTATTGAAGAGTCAATAGTCTCTATTCTAAATCAAACATATAATAATTTAGAAGTGATTGTATGTGATGATCACTCAACTGATGGAAGCTGGGAAATTGTATCGAAGATTTATGATGAAAGAATTAAGGTTTATAGAAATTCAAGTAATCTCGGTTATCAAAGGACAATCAATTTTCTTTTTAAAAAGGCTGAGGGTGATATTATAGCTTTTCAGGATGCTGATGACGTATCACATTGTAAAAGGTTGGAATTACAATTAGAAGGACTGAATAAGGGACTTGATTTGATTGGGACTAATTATGCCGTGATTGATCCAAAGGGTAATATAATCCGTAAACAATTAAATCAGGAGGAGAATACTGCTCGAATACAAGAGGAATTGATAAAATGTAATTTTTTTCAAAAGCCCTCTATTATGTTCAGGAGGGAAGTTTTGAAACGAGTTGGGGGCTTTAGGGAACAACTTCAACCGCTTGGAATTATCAGTGAAGATTATGATTGGTTGTTGAGAATTAATGAAAGCGGATATAAGATGAGTAATATAAACTATCATCAGCCATTATACCTCTATCGGTCAGTAGGCACGGCGATGACGAAGGGGTTTAAAAACCCTACTCAATTTCTAGGTCATGATATTGTTAGGTTTTTAGCTAAAGAAAGAAAAAACTCTGAATCTGACTCTATTGAAAAAAATGATCTGTCTGGACTGGTTAGATATATCAATGAATTAAAAATTCCTTTCGAAGAAGACCCTTCTTTATTTTACAGGAAAAAGGCCGAAAACTTGATGTTTTCCGGTCTTAATAAAGAGGCTATTCTAAATTCTCTTTATGCTGTAAAAGAGAGGCCATGGTATATTATCAATTGGCGAACTTTACAATATTGTATTAGAAAAAGTTTGTTTTAGTTTTGAAAGTACTTCACATTACTTCTTGGTATCCATCCTATAATAATCCAAAAACCGCATTATGGATTTATAGGCATATTGAGTCTTTAAATTTGGTAGGCTGTGAAAATACAGTATATCATGTAGAATCAGCCCGAAGTTTATTCGAAGTAGCTTTTGGGAAAAAAGAATTGCTAGGTAATAAGAAATATCTCTTTTCATCCCAAATGACACCTTGGTTTTTATTAGAACTAATAGCGATTGTGATGGTAATTCTGGTGCTTTTTCGTGAGAGAAAAAGCAAGTTCGACATCATCAATTTTCATATTGCTTATCCCAATTTAACATATTGGCATTGGATTAAAAGGTGGGTGAAAACACCAATTGTTATTACTGAACATTGGAGTGCTTATCATAATAATTTTGGAATGGCATCGGCAGATGATGTACCAAGGATACAACATATATTTCGACAAAATATTCCGGTGATTTCTGTTTCAAAGGCTTTGTCGGAAGATATAAAAAGGTTTTCTGGAGCTAACTTCCCTTCTTTCATTGTTCCTAATATTGTAGACAATGTTTTTTTAAATAATAATAGAGTAAAGAGAAGAGAGTTTTTTTTTATGCTTAGTCAATGGAAGCCACCAAAGGATCCTTTCCCTCTTTTTAATGCTTTCGTAGCTTTTAACAGCAAAAATGAGAATAAGTATGAGTTGCAAATTGGAGGGTATGGTACATTGTATGATGATATGATACAATGGAAAAATAAGAATGATAAGTACGGGCGGCTTATTTTTTTGGGGAAAATGAATGAAAATCAGATTGTAGATAAGATGCAAACGTGCGCTCTATTTCTACATCCTACCAATTATGAAACTTTCTCAGTGGTTTGTGCGGAGGCTATTAGCTGTGGGGCTACGGTAATTGCCCCCAAAATCGGTGGAATACCTGAGGTTATAGGTGAATCTGGGTGGTTGTTGTCTTCATGGTGTGAAGAAGACTGGTTCAACGCTCTCTGTAAGGGTGTTCAGTGTGATGACTTGAAGAGGGAATCATATGCCTCTAAATATACTCATCAAAAGATTGGCTCGCTTTACAAAAATATGATGGAATCAATAATCGATAATAATTAATTATAGTGACCTTATCCAACAAAAATATCTTACTAATTTCTCCTGAACCTTGGAATCATGTTTTTGTTTCAAAACACCATTACGCAGTTAACTTGTCAAAAAAAGGGAATAAAGTGTTTTTTCTTAATCCCCCCTCTGGCAGTAAGTATAAGATTACTAATTCTAGATATGAGGATCTCTTTATAATCAATTATTCAGGATTTGTGAAAGGACTTAGATTCCTTCCGACCTGGCTGCAGCGTTATTTTATCAGCATAAAATTCAATAATTTGCAAAAATTGTGCGGAGTTGATTTTGACATTGTATGGTCTTTTGATAACTCAGTGTTCTTTGATTTTTATGCGTTACCCGAAAAAGTATTATGTATCTCTCATATTGTGGATTTGAATCAAGATTTTAATACTAGACAAGCTGCAACTACTGCTAAAATCTGTTTTGGTGTAATACCTGATATTGTAGAAAAGCTTTTTATGTATAATACAAATACGTATCTAATTACTCATGGAGTAAATCTTTCAGAATATTCGTCGGACATAGTTACTCTTCCAGGGACCAACGGAATTAAGGCCTTATACGTGGGGAATTTGGCTATGCCATTTATAGACTGGAACCTATTGCAGCAGGCCGTAATAAGTCAACCTAAAACAGATTTTATTTTTTTGGGGAGTAACATGGATTTTGTTCCTGAACCTTTTAAATCTTATGAAAATACATATCTTTTAGAAGCTGTTCCTCCTGCCGAACTATGGTCGTATTTGAATGCTGCAGATATTCTGATGTTGGCATATTCGAAAGAATATTATGTGACATATGCATCGCCGCATAAATTTTGGCAATACTTGGCAGTAGGGAAGCCTATAATTACTTCTTATACAAAGGAATACTTGCCTTTTGAGGATTTGATTTATATGGCAAGAACTTCTGAAAGTTGGTGTCAATTAATTGGAGAAGTAATTGAGAATCTAGCTAATCACAATACTGAAGATTTGATATTAGCAAGAAAATCCTTGGCAGCAGATAATTCATATGAGAGAAAAATTCAAGAAGTTGAAGAATGCTTGACAGAAATCCTTTAGTCACAATCATTATGCCTGTCTTCAATGCCAGGGATTTTTTGTATGACAGTATAAATTCGGTTATAAGTCAGTCATATTCAAATTGGGAGTTATTAATAATAAATGACGGTTCCACCGATGAATCAGAGGAAATTATTAATTTATTCAATGATGAAAGAATTTGTTATTTTAAGAAGAGTAACAATGGAGTTAGTTCTGCTAGAAATGTAGGTCTACAAAATATGAGAGGAAAGTATTTTTGTTTTTTAGATAGCGATGATTTACTTTCTTTTAACAGTATTAAGGATAGGCTTTCTGTTTTTTTCGATGATGATCGTGTCGATTTTGTTGATGGGCGTGTTCAGATCTTTGATCAAAATGTAGATAATGTCGTAAGAGAATATGTTCCTACATTTGAAGGTGATCCATTTAATAGTCTGTTAAAATTATCTGAAGAATGCTTTTTTGGAATAACCTGGATGATTAAGAATAGTGCTCATGTGTATTATAACTTTCGCGAAAATCTTACACATGGTGAGGACCTATTGTTCTACCTTTCGATATGTTCTGGTAAATTATATAAATCCACAGACAAGGTAATATACAAAAGAAGAATAGGTCATGAATCCGCCATGTCCTCATTAACGTCATTAGAAAACGGATATTTTAATATATATAATATTTTATGTCATTGGCCTGAGATCAACCAGGTTCAATTGAAATATCTCTTAAGAAGGATTAAAAAAATTATGTTTAAATCCTATCTAGGTAGAGGAAAAGTGCTTAGGGCATTAAACGTATTACTTAGATGAATATTCTGTATATAGGGTACTGGTCTGTCTATGAAGGGTTGAGTGAGGCCAGTATAAGGCCTACTTTAGCTGTATTAAATCAGTTTGAGGTAGTTCAGAATATTGTTTATGTTTCAATAGAAAGAAATGTTGCAAAGGCTGAGTGTAATTGGGAGCTGGATAAAGTAATACATAAACCATTTTATTCACCATATAAAAGTTTTTTTAGGGATAAAATAAGAGATTTTAATGTTTTGCCTAAACAACTAATCCTTCTTTGTAGAGAGTGGAATTTTGATAAGATTATTTGCCGAGGTGCTCCCGCTGGGGCTCTGGGTTATCTCATTTGGCAGAAGACAAAAATTCCATTTATCGTTGAGTCTTTTGAGCCGCATTCAAGTTATATGGCAGCTAGTGATGTTTGGAAAAAATGGGATATAAGATACCTCATTCAAAAGTATTATGAGTATAAACAAATTCGAACTGCAGAGACATTAATTACGGTTTCTAATAGTTATAAAGATTATTTAGTAAATACTTACGGGAATAGCAATATCGAGGCTATTCCTTGCGTCGTAGATGGCGAAAGTTTCCAGTTTAGTAATAAAGCTCGCAATGAGTTAAGAAGAAAAATGAAGATTTCTCATGAGGCGGTAGTTGGAGTATATGTAGGGAAGTTTGGCGGCTTATATTATGATGATGTAGCCTTCAATCTATTTAAGAATTTTATTGAACAACAAAATGTTTACTTAATAATATTAACTCCTCAGGAAAAAACAGAACTATATGCTCTATTATCAAAGCATCATATAGATTTGAAAATGGTATTTATTACAAATGTACCTCATTACACCGTTAAAGATTATTTGAGTGTTGCTGATTTTGGACTTTGCTTGCATCGAAGAACTAGATGGTCTATGGCATTTTCTCCAATAAAAAATGGTGAATATTGGGCAAATGGATTACCTATCATTATGTCACCTCAAATTGGCGATGATTCAACCATTATTGAGGAAGTTAAAGGAGGGGGTAAAGTAGTTGACTTTGAAGAATATATTTCCGATGAAGACTTTCTTGAAATAAAGCAAATTATTAAAGATTATAATGTTGATAGGATTAATAACGTGTCAAATCAATTGGCTAAGAAGTACAGATCAATTGAGAATTTGACAAGGGTATATAAACAGGTAATAAATAAGCTATGATAGATTCTCCTAATTTTCAGTCTGTAATAGCAGGCGAACCTAGTAATAGAGTATTATTCGTATCTGGGATGCATCGATCAGGAACTTCTTTAGTTTCTCAATGGCTTAATCAAAATAATCTATTTATGGGTGATATGCTGTTGAGTGGATATAGTGATAATAAATATGGTCATTTTGAAGATCTTGATTTTCTAAGATTATCGAGTAATGAGCTGACAAAAATGGGATTGCACTCAACAGGACTTATTCTGGAGGGTGATAAATTTAAATTTAATCATTATAAGATAGAATTATCTAGATTGATAAATGAAAGAAACCACAATCATGAAATTTGGGGATGGAAAGAACCCCGGTTTACACTATTCATGAATGATATAAAGGAGCATTATATTCCAAATCTTAAAGTTGTCGCTGTTTTTAGAAATCCAATTGAGGTGATAGAGTCTTTATATAAGAGATTACGTAAGAATAAATGGTATTATACCCGGAATCCAATTAAGAGATTAGCATGGTATATCGATATAGATCTCAATAGGAATAAGTGGATTTCAACATTCCAAAAAACTTACATTGAATATAATAAAAGCATTATAGATTTCCAGTATAAAAATCCCAAAGACATAATAATAACCGAAGTAAATGATTTTATTGGAAATGAGAACGAACTAGTGCGGTGGTTAAAGGATAATATTGGTTTAGAGATTAAAGCCACGATTAAAGAAATTTACGATGAAGACATTCTGCATAAGACCTCGGATGAAAACAAAAATAAGGTCCTAAAGGAAGCATTTGACATTTACAAGCAATTGAAGTCATTGAGTATATGATTGATGTTTCTGTGATCATAGTTAATTATAACACTTTACCCCTTACTACCGCATGTATTAATAGTATAGTGGAGAATACATCATTAGGTGTTAAATATGAGATTATTATTGTTGATAATAACTCTAAAAATAAAGAAGGTGAAGAACTTGTTAATAAATTTCCAATGATTAAGCTTATTCAAAATTCTAAGAATGTTGGTTTTGGCATAGCCAATAATCAAGGGATGAATTTTGCTAAAGGTAGATATTATTTGTTGTTAAATTCGGATACTTATTTCTTAAATGACGTATTAACCAACGCTGTGGCATTTGCTGATGAAAATCAAAAGCAGTACAAAATTTACGGGGCAGATATTAGAAATAGTGATTTATCATCCCAAAGATCTTTCTTCTCAAGAAGAAGGGATGATGTTTTGATGGCATTTAAGATTGGGGTAATTAATTCTAATCCATTTTTCTATAAGTATCTTAACGCACTTCCTAAAGCTGACTCTACAGAGGTCGGAGGATTGTATGGAGCTTATATTTTTTTGGATAGGATTGTGTTTGAGGAGACAAAAGGATTCGATCCTGATTTTTTTATGTACTGCGAAGAAACAGAATGGTTTAGGAATAGAATTAAGGACCGCTACCGGATTAAGCTATGTGAAAGATCAACAGTAGTTCATTATGGAGGAGGTAGTAGTAGGCAGACCATCATTAATGATCAGAATTTATTGTCTGATTTTTTATACTGGTATAAGATCAGTTATCAGGCATATTGGGTGTATGTGATTGGGGTATATTTTAACTCCATATTTACCATCTTTCTTTTACCATTAATGTCTAAGATTGAAAGACAAAGATACTTTAGGATTGTAAAAATTAGATGGAAGTTCGTGTATAGAGTTTTTTTTGACATTCCGAGATATTCAAATAAGTATGGTAGTAGAGATAATTCACTGGTGGTATAAATGTAAAGGTCTTACTTGGTTTAAGGAACTGGTAGCATTCACATATATATTGTTCCTGTCTACTATTGGTCATGCACAAGTTGCATCCTTTTCTTTACCGGCTAATTCTTGTTTGAATCAAAATATTTTAATAAATAACCAAAGCAGTGATTACGATAGCTTAAAATGGAATTTTTGTAGCCCCCATTTGCTAACCTATGATTACAGTAACATTTCAATTGGTAATTCCAACGTTTATCGTTCAAATGCATTTGCAATACTGCCAGATACTTCAGTTGCTGTATTTTTCTCCAATGGTTCTTTAAGAAAGGTAAGCTTTGAAAATGATTTTTTGGAATCAATAAGTTCAGTTCAAGCTATAGCGAATAGCGGGGGATCATTTTCTTCTCCAAATGATGTGAAAGTTGTTAAGGAAGATGGAAGGTGGGTTGGCTTTGTCGCAAATGAATCGGGGACATCTGGAGTTAGTAGACTCTTTTTCGGACAAGAAGTAGGATCATCTCTTGAAAGTTTTGATTTTATTGAGGGAGCATCACCATTGACTGGTACATCCTCGCTTGAGGTAATTAATGAGGATGATCAAAAAACTTTGATAACCATTAAAAATAGTAACGGTGAAATAAATGTTGTAAACTTTTCCAACGGTTTTTTAAATCAAGCTACAAGTCAATATACTTTTAGCTTGAATGGACTCACTAAAATTCAGAGCATATCTAAAAGAAAAAGAAATGGGATATGGGAGTTTTTTGTTGTCAGTAATGACCAAAATCTGTTATTAAAACTCGTTTTCACCCAGGGTTTAGACCAACCACCTTTAGTTGAGAATGTTATTCTAGAAAATCATAATCTTAACTCTCCTTATAGAATTTCTTTCATTAGGGATGAAGGTAGAAATGTTCTGTTGGTCCTTAATTTGGGGGATAGAATTGATGTTTTAGTTGAGGAAGATGAAGGTTGGGTATTCGTAAGGGAACTATCAGTTGGCAGTGACAATGTTATAACATTATCGGCAGTAGAAAGAGATGAGCCTATTGTACTGATGACATCAATTGCCAATTCTGCTTTATATCGATTTAATTTTTCAGGACAGTGTTATAGCTCTTTAAGAACTTCTAATGCATTAGTTAACCCCTATATACAATTTTCAGTGCCAGGAGTCTACCCCATAACCCTAACAGCCTACGACGAAAACGGAAACTCCGACCAAATCACAAAAACCATCACCATAACAAACTCCCAAGCCCCAGACGTAGACCTCACAAACGAAACCATCTGCTCCACAACTCCAGTCCAATTCAGTAACATAAACAGCTCCGGAGATATCACCTCCTACAACTGGTCTTTCGGAGACTCCAATACTTCGACCACTGCCAATCCAAGTCACCTGTATTCTTCAGCTGGAGATTATACAGTGAACCTTTCGGTAGAAAGCTCTAATGGCTGTAGTAATTTTGTGGAGAAGGATATTACTATCTATGATGAGCCTGTACCGGATTTTACTCTGCCGGCTGCTCCCATTTGTACTAATGATGCTAAGATTTTTATTAATAACACTGCTGATGTTTACAATGGTAACATTTCCTGGGAATGGCAGATAGAGGGTGATTCTATCTCCAACACCAGGGACTTGAATTATGAATTTACTACTTCTGGTGATCAGGAAGTGAAGTTAATTGCTAGTATTCCTGGATGTTCAGCAGAAACGGCACAGGTGGTTAATAATGTGCAGCAAGGCCCCATCCCATCTTTTCAGGTGAATGATGACTGCGAAGGACAATCTCTACAGTTTACAAATGAGTCTACAGGTACTATTGATAGCTACAGTTGGGATTTCGGAAATGGATATACTTCTAATCTTGAAAATCCATTATTTGAATACAGCGCCGCAGGCACCTATGGCGTTACACTTATGGTTTCTAATGCTGTTGGTTGTCAGTCTGATATTACTAAGAATGTGAGCGTTTATCAGTTGCCCCAAGTGCAGTTTAGTAATGAACTATCTTGTGAAGGCTCATTAACGCAACTTATAGACCAGAGCCAGGTGGCAGATGCTAACCTGCAGTCATGGCGTTGGGATTTTGATGATGGTTATTTTTCTACTGACCGTGATCCTGTACATAATTTTGAGGAAGAGGGCAGCTACGATGTAAAGCTGGTGGTCACCACTACTAATGGCTGTGCTGATTCAACAGAAAGGGCTGTAGATGTTAAGCCAGCTCCGCAGGTAGATTTCAGTTATGATAAATTGTGTATAGGTGAAGAAGTGAAATTTCTGGATGAAACGGAGCCTGTGCCCGGGCAAGGTATCACATCATGGGCCTGGGATTTGGGTGGTGTGTTTAGTGCTGATCAAAACCCGAGCATTACTTTTGACTTTCCAATAACCTATAATGTTGGCCTCACGGCTACTTCTCAGAATCTGTGCTCATCTACTTTATATAAAAGTATTCAGATCAGTCCATTGCTAGACATTAATGTCAGTACAGAGCTTAATTGTGATAATGCACAAACACTTATTTCTGATATTACCAATTTTGTAGGAGATGCAGTAGCGTCTAGAAACTGGTTGTTAGATGGCGAAACAATTGGTCAGGATTCTTCCTTTAGATATGCATTTGGGAATGAAGGTGCTTATGATGTTGACCTATTATTGGAAACTGTAAATGGGTGTAATTATAGTGCTACATCCAATATCCAAATCTTCAAATCGCCAATTGCAGCGTTTACTTCATCTTTAGCATTTGGTGCTCCGCCCTTAGATGTTTCCTTTACTAATGAATCTGAAGGGGCCAGTACATACCAATGGACATTCTCTGATCAAGATACTTTAACTACTGAAGATGCTCAACATACATTCAACGAAGAGGCTGACTATACAGTAGAACTAGTGGCTACAGATTTAAATCAGTGTTCTGACACCGCTCGACAGATAGTCAATGTTTTGTTTCCTGATCTTGAGTTAGAAATCGTAAATGCTTTTTATCAAAATGGGCAGGTTATCTTGGGCTTAAGAAATAATGGAACCATATCATTAGATAGTATCAAAGTCGAAATAGATTTAGGTAATGCTGCCATTATACAACAGGTGAAGAAAATGAAGCTGTTACCTGGGCAGCAAAGCAATATAACATTAGACTTGACCATTAATTCGCTAAGTGCCCCTTATTTATGTATTAATGTTGAAAGTGTCATTAGCGGTATATCGGATAGTGATCCTGCCAATAACAATATCTGTATAAGCTCTGCATCGGCGGCCGACGTAGTGGTTTTGGCTCCACAGCCTAACCCCGCTGATAACCAAATGTCTTTAAGAGTGGTAACTAAAACAGATCAGCAGGCTGAAATTTACCTTTATAATCTCAATGGACAGCTGGTGTATCAGGAGGAGTTCAGTTTAGTCAATAGTTATCAATTAATTCAGTTCAGCGTGAAGGGAATTGAGGATGGCCTTTATATCCTGAAAACCAACGTTGGAGGCTCTTCAGATACATTTAAAGTGGCCATAAATCACTAATATATTTACTAATACTTCCTAGTTATTTCTGTATACTTATATTTTCTAACTATCTTCGCACCAAATATTATTTGGTATATTGATGAAAGACAAGGTTAAATTAGATAAGATAGATCTTAAGATATTAAAAATTTTACAAGCCAACGCCAAAATTACTAATGCGCAGTTGGCTCAGGAAATTGGACTGTCTCCGGCTCCTACATTAGAGCGAGTAAAGAAGCTGGAAATGTCTGGAATAATTAAGAGCTATCACGCGAAATTAAATACCGAGAAGGTAGGGCTGGGAGTAAGTACTTTTGTGATGGTTTCACTTAAGGGGCATAATAAAGATAACATCGAATCTTTCACTCAGAGTATCAATGAAATTGATGAAATTATTGAGTGTCACCATGTTACAGGTTCTGGAGATTTTATTTTGAAAATCATAGCTGAAGACATTGCAGCCTATCAAAAGCTTATGCTTGAAAAAGTTACCAATATTGAGGTGGTAGATAATATGCAGTCTTTAGTAATACTTTCTACCTTTAAGGATAGTAAAGTAATGCCTATACCACAGTAATTTATGGAAGATAAAAGTTTAATACTGGCTGATGATCAGGTGCGTCAAAAAATAAAGCGCATGGCCTATGAGATCTACGAAAATAACTTTCAGGAAAAGGAAGTAATACTTGCAGGCATTCACGAGCAAGGCTACCAATTAGCCAAGTTATTACAATCAGATTTAACTAAAATAGCCAGTTTTAAAGTTTCATTGATAGGAGTGACTCTTGATAAGTTCGCTCCAACACAAAGTGACATTTCTTTAGATTGTGACACCAAAGACATCAAAGGCAAATGCATAGTGCTTATCGATGATGTAATGAACACAGGTCGTACCATGGCTTACAGTCTAAAACCCTTTCTAAACGTTAAAGTCAAAAAAATTGAAACAGCGGTTTTAGTGAATAGAAGTCATACTCAGTTCCCTATTTCTACTAAGTATGCCGGATATGAATTGGCTACTACCATAAATGATCATGTTGCGGTTGAATTAGATAAGAACAAGACCGCCGTTTATCTTCAATAGCTAATTGCTTGAATTAAACGTTTTAGCATCTTATATTACATGCTTTAATTTATTTTTTAATCTGCCATTACGTTATACATGATTCAAGTAAAGGATATTCTTGATAAGCTTGAAAATCCCGTAGAGCTCATTAAAAATAATGATGCTCTGAAAGAAGCTTCACCCAAAAGTGGTAGCTGGGAATGGTTTTTTAAGGATAATAAGATTTATTTCTCTCCGGAGCTCAAGAGCCTTCTTGGACATGATCCGCAGGAACCTCTCCCGGCCAAAGGTTTTTGGCGAGGTTTAATACACCCCGATGATAGAAGTAAAATAGTAAATCACTTCATAGATTACTTAAACGGTTTTGTAAGTTTTTATGAGCAAGTGTTTAAGCTAAGACATACCTGTGGTAAATATCTTTGGGTCAATTCAAGAATTGAGTTATACAGAGACGAGAATGGGGATATTGATCGTATAACGGGAGTGTATACAGATATCACCGAGCAGAAGGAGCAGGTGAGTCAGATAAAGATTAGCGAAGACAAGTATAAAAACCTGTTTCAAAACTCCATGATAGCCATGGTGAGAAGTAACATTAACACAGGTAACATACTGGAAGCCAATGAAAAATTTTGGCATTTGTTTAATGTTCCTAATGAAGAAAGGCATGTTACTACTTGTGAAAGCATTATCGGCAGAAAGAATACTAAAACTATATATAAGCTTTTAGACGCCAACGGAAGTATAGATGACCTTGAGCTTAAGGTAGAAACTTCAGAAGGTACATTATGGATTTCTCTAGGTGCAGTGCTTTATCCGGCAGAAGAGGTGGTGGATTGTATTATAAAAGATATAACCGAAACGAAATCTAGCCTTATTGAACTTCAGAAGGTAAATTTTGAACTAGACAGTTTTATATATCATGCTTCTCATGATTTGCGCTCTCCGCTAAGGTCTATTTTAGGTCTTATAGATCTATTTAGAATAGAAACTGATGTAAGGGTAAGGCAAGAATGTATTGAGAAGATTGAGGGTAGTGTAAAGCGACTTGACTCTTTGGTGGTGGAGCTATTGAGTATTTCCCGAAATGATAGGGTAAATGATCCTCATACATTCATTAATCTTATGGTTGAAATAAATAATAGTATTTCAAGCTATTATAATGCTTCTAATACAGAAGGTTTAGAAATTTTAACCAATATAAAGCAGCCTGTAGATTTTTATTCTGATTTAACCAGGGTGAGAATTATTCTCAATAATCTCATTTCCAATGCTATAAAATATCGTTCCTTTCATAAAGAGCGGTCATTCATAAAAATTGAAGCGACTGTGGATGCCGATAAGGCTACCATAGAAGTAACTGACAATGGTGAAGGTATTGAAGAATCTAAGCTTCCGCATATTTTTGATATGTTTTACAGAGCCACAGAAAAGAGTGAAGGCTCAGGCCTTGGTCTTTATATCGTAAAGAGAGTGGCGGACAAACTTAAAGCTCAAATTCACGTTACAAGTGAGGAGTTAGAAGGTACAACCTTTAAGTTTGTAATTCCAAATACTAAATAATTTGTAATGTCAGTTCATAAAAAAGATATAAAAAAGATTACTACTCATCAGCTCCAGGAGATGAAAAATAGGGGTGAGAAAATTTCTATGCTTACCGCTTATGATTTTTCCATGGCCAGAATTTTGGATCAGGCAGGGATTGATATTCTCCTGGTAGGAGATTCAGCATCTAATGTTATGGCGGGGCATGAAACTACTTTGCCTATTACTTTAGACCAAATGATTTATCATGCCGCTTCTGTAGTAAGGGGTGTGGATAGAGCTTTTGTTGTAGTTGATTTACCTTTTGGATCTTATCAAGGAGACTCTTCTGAAGCATTGAGGTCGGCCATAAGAATTATGAAAGAATCTGGTGCTCATGCTGTAAAAATTGAAGGGGGCAAAGAAATAGAGGACTCGGTAAAAAGAATTTTAAGTGCGGGCATCCCTATTATGGGGCATTTAGGCCTTACTCCTCAGTCAATTTATAAGTTTGGAACTTATTCTGTGAGGGCTAAAGAAGAAGAGGAGGCCAATAAATTAGTGAGCGATGCTAAGCTTCTTGAAGAGTTAGGTTGCTTCTCTATAGTGCTTGAAAAAATACCGGCAGCACTAGCACAGAAGGTGGCTGAAAAGGTTTCTATTCCAATTATCGGTATTGGAGCTGGTGGAGGTGTAGATGGTCAGGTGCTTGTAGTTCAAGACATGTTAGGGATGAATAAGGAATTTAAGCCTAAATTCCTCCGAAGATATGCAGACCTGGATCAGGTGATTACAGATGCAGTGGTTGGTTTTGTAAATGACGTTAAAGCCAGTGACTTTCCAAATGAAAGTGAATCCTACTAGACTTTAAAAATATTAAAATGAAGGGAGCTAATTTATTGGCTCCCTTTTTTGTTTAATTGACCTCGCAAGAAGAAATCTGATTCTGATTATCGGCTAGTTGTCCAAACCATACTACTGCATAGCCTTCATATATTCCGATGCCTACGCCTTGCCATTTTGCTTTTTCCCACATACCTGAATTTATAATCAGTGGATTATGCGATGGGCTTTTTTTCCATCCGCTTAAACTTTTGTCTGCAGTGGCTCCGCCGCTGTTATAATAAGCTATTTCATAGCCTTCACTTTCATATCCTGCTATTTCTTTGGGCTTGTCCCACATGCACTTGGCTTGCTTATGGTCATTTGTATAGCAGCAAGATGTCCAATCGCCTTTATCAGACCAGCTGTGCGGATTGCATTCACCTTGAGGGTCGAAATGGTAATTATTAGCTAAGTCTTTTGCATGGGCCTGTGCCACTACAGTAAGTTTGGCTGAATAGGGGATAGGAGGCAATTTTTTCTGCTTTCTATATTCATTAATCATTGAATACAGTTTTTTCTCTTCAGTGTTTAAACAAACATCCACATCAGCAGTTAAAGGCAATGAAAATACACTGAACAGATAGGTCAAGATAATAAAAAGGTAACTCATAAGTGTTCCAATAATTAAATTTTGAAATAATACAGTTTACACTGGAATTAAGTTCAGTGAATGGGGTGCATTAATGTAGTATCATATTTAGATTGCAAGGGTAAAATTGTTAATTTAGCACCCCTTTAAATGAGGTTTTAGACATATTTCGTTAACCATAAAAATGGCATAAGATATCATGAGTGAAAACAAAGCGAAAATTATTTATACCATAACCGATGAGGCACCTGCATTGGCTACTCATTCATTTTTACCCATCATTAAAGCCTTTGCTGGACAAAGTGGTGTAAATATCGAAACCAGAGATATTTCTTTGGCTGGTAGAATAATCGCAAACTTCCCGGAAAAACTAACTGATGAGCAAAAAATTGCGGACGCACTTACTGAATTAGGTGATTTAGCCAAGAAGCCGGAAGCAAACATCATTAAGCTTCCTAATATTAGTGCTTCGGTTCCTCAGCTTGTAGCCGCCATCAAAGAATTACAAGCTCAAGGTTATGTCCTTCCAGACTATCCGGAGGAGCCTAAGAACGATGAAGAAAAAGATATAAAAAGCAGATATGATAAAATTAAGGGTAGCGCAGTAAACCCAGTGCTTAGGGAAGGAAACTCAGATAGAAGAGCTCCTGGTTCAGTGAAGCAGTATGCAAAGAAAAACCCTCACAGCATGGGTGCATGGAGTTCTGACTCTAAGACTCATGTTTCTCATATGACCAGCGGCGATTTCAGATCTAACGAAAAGTCTGTAACCGTACCTGCAGCGGGTAGTGTAAAAATAGAATTTGTAGATGCATCTGGTAATGCTACAGTTCTAAAAGAAAAAATAGCTCTACTTGAAGGCGAAGTAATTGATGCCACTGTAATGAGCAAGAAAAGGCTAATAGAATTTCTTGAAAGAGAAGTGGCTGAGGCTAAGCAGCAGGGAGTATTGTTTTCATTGCATATGAAGGCAACCATGATGAAAGTTTCAGATCCTATTATTTTCGGTCATGCTGTAAAGGTTTATTTCAATGATGTATTCCAAAAGCATGGTGAAACTTTAAAATCAGTTGGTGCGGACGTTAACAACGGTCTTGGTGATGTTCTTTCAAGAATAGAGTCTCTTCCTGCTGATAAAAAAGCTGAGATTCAGGCTGATATTGAAAAAGCACTAGAAAATGGACCAGACTTGGCTATGGTGAATTCTGATAAAGGAATCACTAACCTACATGTTCCAAGTGATATTATTATTGATGCCTCTATGCCAGCCATGATCAGAACTTCTGGTCAGATGTGGAACGGAGAGGGCAAGCAGCAAGATACCAAAGCTGTTATTCCAGATAGCAGTTATGCAGGAATCTACCAGACAGTAATTGATTTCTGTAAAAAGAATGGCGCGTTTGATCCTACTACAATGGGTACTGTGCCGAACGTTGGGCTTATGGCTCAAAAAGCTGAGGAGTATGGTTCTCACGATAAAACTTTCGAGATTTCAGGTGCTGGAAAAGTGAAGGTAGTAGATGCTTCTGGTAGCACTCTAATCGAACATGATGTAGAGGAAGGTGATATCTGGAGAATGTGTCAGACCAAAGATGCTCCTATCCAGGATTGGGTGAAGCTTGCCGTTACAAGAGCAAAAGCTTCAAATACACCTGCTGTATTCTGGTTAGATAAGGATCGTGGTCATGATGCGCAGTTAATAGAAAAAGTAAATAAATATTTACCAGAGCACGACACTTCTGGTCTTGAGATTCTTATCAAATCTCCAGAAGAGGCTATGGAATATACACTTGAGAGAATTAAAAAAGGAGAAGATACCATTTCAGTAACAGGTAATGTACTGAGAGATTATTTAACTGACCTTTTCCCAATTCTTGAATTAGGAACTAGTGCCAAAATGCTTTCAATAGTACCATTAATGAATGGTGGAGGCTTGTTCGAAACGGGTGCCGGTGGGTCTGCTCCAAAACACGTACAACAATTCTTAGAAGAGAACCATCTAAGATGGGATTCTCTGGGAGAGTTTTTAGCGTTAGCAGCGTCATTAGAGCATTTAAGTGGAGCATTTAATAACCAAGGAGCTCAGATATTGGCTGATGCTTTAGATAAGGCTACTGGTAAATTCTTAGAAAATAGTAAATCGCCTTCTAGAAAAGTGGGAGAGCTAGATAACAGAGGAAGCCATTTCTATCTGGCTATGTATTGGGCTGAGGCTTTAGCAGAGCAGTCAGACAATACTAGTCTGAAGGAGACCTTCGCTAAGGTAGCTGCTGATTTCAATGCTAAGGAGTCTGAAATTGTATCAGAATTAAACGGTGTTCAAGGTAAGCCGCAGGATATTGGAGGATACTACAATCCTGATTATCAGACTACTTCAAATGCTATGAGACCAAGTGCAACATTAAATGCAATTTTGGATAGCTTAGCTTAAGCTGATACTCTAATTAATATTATAAGAAGCATTCCTATCCGGGAATGCTTTTTTTATGTCATTAGTTTGATGTTGTAGTGTTTTTAAGGGTGAAATTGATATTTCAGTGGTGAATTTCTTATTTTATTGGCTGATTTTTAGCCTTTATGTTGATCATCTGGTAAGTTATAACCTATTTTGCGCTTTCAATTAAACCCAACATAACAAAACCAATGAAGAAATTTATCTTTTTATCTGTAATGATGGTCATGCTGTCATTGCAGTACTCTCTTGCGCAAGGGGTAACCACGGCCAGTATGCGAGGCACGGTAACTGATGCTAGTGGAGAAGTGCTCCCAGGGGCAACAGTGATTGCCATTCATGAGCCTACAGGTGTAGAATATGGTACTTCTACCAGATTAGATGGCCGTTTTAATCTTCCTAACTTAAAAGTGGGCGGTCCATACAAAGTTACCGTAAGCTTTGTGGGGTATCAACCAAAGGAGTTCACCAACATTAAACTAGTTTTAGGAGAAACCTTCACTTTGAACCCAATACTTGACCCTGATGTAAAGACACTGGAAGAAATTGTAGTATCAGGTAAAAATGATGATACATTCAATGCAGACAGAACTGGTGCCGAAATAGCTTTTTCTAATGAACAAATCACAAAGCTTCCTACCATTACCCGTTCAGCAGGTGATATCTATAGACTTACTCCATCTTCTGATGGTAATTCTTTCGGAGGAAGAAATGATCAGTACAACAACTTTTCATTAGACGGTTCCATATTCAACAACCCTTTCGGGCTTGACGCTGCTACCCCTGGTGGCCAGGCAGATGCACAACCCATCTCACTTGATGCCATTGATCAAATTCAGGTGGCTGTTGCACCTTATGACGTTACCCAATCTGGCTTTACAGGAGCATCCGTTAACGCTGTTACTAAAAGTGGAACCAATGATTTCCATGGTACGGTGTTCGGTTTCTTCCGAAATAACGACATGATTGGAGGAAAAGTAGAAGGTGAAGATGTAATTCAGGCAGATTTATCTCAGGTACAAGCAGGTTTCAGTTTAGGTGGTCCAGTTATAGAGAATAAGCTTTTCTTCTTTACCAACTTTGAATTAGATCGTCGTCAGGATCTGGGCTCAAGTTTCGTAGCCAACAGAGGCACAGGCGCTGCTAATGAATCCAGAGTATTAGCCACAGATCTAGAAAGAGTAAGCGACCTTTTAGAAGATAGGTTTGGCTACATCACAGGTCCTTATGAAGATTTTACATTAGATACTAGAAATGAAAAGGGTATTGTGAAGCTAGATTATAACATTAATAATAGTCACACCCTTACAGCAACCTATAACTTCTTAAGAGCATCAAAAGAAAAACCTGCTCACCCTACAGCTCTAGGACGAAGAGGACCAGATGCCAATACATTACAGTTTAAGAACTCAGGTTATACTATCAATAACAACATTGATTCTTGGTTAGTAGAATTAAGATCATTATTTGGTAATAGATTTTCCAACAAATTCCAGGCAGGTTATACACTCTTTGATGATTCCAGAGATCCTTTCAGTACTCCATTTCCTCCAATTAATTTAACAAAGGATGGAAGTAACTATATCATTGTAGGACATGAGCCTTTTTCAATTAACAATAGGTTGGAGCAAAAGGTGTTACAGTTGAGCGATAACTTTGAGATCTACTCAGGAGACCACACCTTTACTTTGGGTGCGTCATTTGAGAAATTCAGTTTTGCAAACTCGTTTAACTTAACATCTTACGGCTTTAGTGTATTCGGATCTACTGATTTGGAAGACTTTATAACACAAGTTAATAATGGTGAGTGGGATGGTCCTGTTCAGGATGCCATCAACACTTTTGAGACTAATAATGCTAATGATAGTTGGGCGCTTGCCGAAACAGAGGTTGGTCAGCTTGCTTTCTACGCTCAAGACAAATGGTTAATCAGCGATAAATTTACTTTAACGCTTGGGCTAAGATTTGATAAGCCATTGTATTTCAATACTTCAGATAATATAGTTAAGAATGAAGATGTGGTGATTTACTATGATGAAGATAATGATCCCGTAATTTTCGACAATACAGATTTACCTAATAACAACTTATTAGTTTCTCCTAGATTAGGCTTTAACTGGGATGTGGCAAATAATGGTAAAACGCAGATTCGTGGTGGTAGTGGAATTTTTACAGGAAGATTACCTTTTGTGTGGATAGGTAATCAGGTAGCTAATCCATTCACAGGGTTTCTAAATGTAACTGCACCTAACTTTAAATTTCCACAAGTATGGAGATCATCTTTGGGCATAGATAGAGTAATAGCATCTGGATTGGTGGCAACCGTAGATTTGAGTTATACGAAAGACTTAAATTCCATGCTAGTACGTGATTATAGCTTAAGAACTCCTACAGGTCAGTTGCAAGGTGTAGATCAAAGAGGCACCTATACCGGAGCTGATATAGTTACTTTTGGTGGAGGTAGAGCTGCTAACTATGTATTTACCAATACTGATAAAGGTAGAAGTTTCAACCTTACATTAGAGTTAAAGAAAAAATGGGAAAACGGCCTTTACGCTAGTTTGGCCTATAACTACTTAGATGCTAAATCAGTAAGTTCAATTGAATCTGAAATTTCAAGTGACGCTTTCTCTATTAACCCGATTGTGACTAATGCGAACAAAGCCGTGCTTTCACCTTCTTTGTATGGAAATAAGCATAGAGTAGTGGGTAACTTGAATAAGACCTTTAATTACGGTAATGATCATTGGGCTACTACCGTATCGCTATTCTTTGAATATGCAAGAGGAGGAAGATATAGCTACACTTATGCTGGAGATATCAATGGAGATGGTTCAGGATTAAATGATTTGATTTATATTCCAACAGATGCAGAATTAAACCAAATGGATTTTGTTTCTGATGCTAATAGAGAAGCGTACCGAGCTTATATAGAGCAAGATGATTACTTAAAAGAGAACAGAGGGGCTTATGCCGAAAGATATGGCGCACTGAGCCCATGGTATTCTAGGTTTGACTTCAGGCTATTGCAAGATTATAAATTGAATAACGGTAATAAAATTCAGTTCAGTCTTGATATACTTAACGCGGGTAACTTGATCAGCTCAGACTGGGGCATCAGACAAATCCCTAGAAGTGTACAGCCGTTGAGTGTTGCTGTAGATGGTGGAGGTAATCCAACTTATACTTTCAACGAATCTCTTAACAGTACCTTTGTAACTGATACTGGCCTTATATCCAGATGGCAGATGCAGTTGGGCTTAAGATATACTTTCTAATTCAGAAAGTGAAATCATAAAAAAAGGAGTGCGTTGGCACTCCTTTTTGTTTTTTAGCTTTCAAATATTAAAATCCGAGCATTTTAATAGCTGTAATAGCAGCTTCATCGCCTTTATTTCCATGCTTACCTCCAGCACGATCAAGTGCCTGCTTCTGGTTGTCAGTAGTTAAAACCCCAAAGATTACCGGCTTAGCAAACTGTAAGTTCACATGTGTAATTCCATTAGCTACTGCATTACATATGAAATCAAAATGTCTGGTTTCTCCTTGTATTACACAGCCCAGGCAGATTACCGCATCAATGCTATCATCTGCCGCACACCAGTGTGCTCCTAAGGTAAGCTCAAAGCTACCAGGTACATTCTTTCTTATAATGTTTTCTCTGTTCGCTCCGTTTTGTAGTAGTGTTTCATAAGCACCAGAATAAAGTGCTTCTGTCACCTCGTCATTCCACTCAGAAACTACAATAGCGAATTTCTTATTAGAGATATCTTGTATATTCTTAGAGCTATAATCGCTCAGGTTTTTCTGTGATGATGCCATATTTTTAATTTTTTCAAAAATAAAAAAAGGGATAAAGATTAACCTTATCCCTCCATATTCTTTATAAAGAAAGCTTAAGAAGCAGAGTTGCCACCCAATCTTGCTTTGTATTTTTTAGCTTGTTGTACTTGAGCTGATTCCCAGTACTTTTCAATTATTTCAGTATAAGATTCTTTTGCAGCCTCTATGTTGTTAGACTTCTCATAAGCTATAGCAGCTTTAAGCAAGTAGCCTGGTGTAAAGTACTTATTAGGCTTATAGTCTGCAGCTTTCTTAAAGTAAGAAGCAGCACTTTCAAAATCTTTCTTTTGCATATAAGCATCTCCAATAAGAGCATAGGCTTTTGCTTGGATCAGTAGATCATCAGCTCCGAAGTCTTTTAGCTGAGCTATAGCTTCATCATAGTTACCTTGCTTTAAATATGCAGCACCACTGTAGTAGTGAGCAAGATTAGCAGCATCAGTAATGCCATATTCATCAATGATGTCTAAAAAGCCAAGGCTGTTTCCGTCACCATTAAGAGCTAGATTTAAACTATCATTCTCGAAATAGTAAACTGCTTGAAACATTTCACTTTGAGCTTTCTCATTCTGAGATGTCTTGTAGTATTTAAAACCAAAGAAGCCAGCAACTACTAGCACTGCTACAGCTACAACTCCAAGTACAAGCCCTTTGTTGTTTTCAACAAATTGCTCTGTTTTAGAGATCTGTCCTGCTATTGCTTCAGGGTTTTCCAGGTAATCTCCTGTGTGGTGTTCAGGAGCATTAGTTTGATTTTTATCTGCCATTGCAAAAAAATTTTAAGGCTGCAAAGCTAATAATAACTTTACATAATAGAAACAGGAATTTGAAAAATCCTGTTTCACCATTATTTAGTCAAGTTTAGTCTGTAATGTATGGATAATCTTCTTGAGCGTAAACATCTCTGAAAGCTTCCTCTGGCTTAGGGAAATCTGACTCATCTGCAAATTTCACACATTCCGCCACTTCTTCTTTTACCTTCTTCTCAATAGCCTCAATGTCCTTCTCAGTAGCATATTTATTCTTAAGAATAGTAGCTCTAACCATTTCGATAGGATCTTTCTGCTTGTACTCTTCTAATTCATCCTTAGTTCTGTACTTAGCAGGGTCAGACATAGAGTGTCCTTTGTAACGGTAAGTTCTGAATTCTAATAACGTAGGGCCATCTCCTTTTCTAGCTCTCGCCGCTGCACTTTCCACAGCCTCATGCACAGCCTCTACAGACATAGCATCTACTGGCTCAGAAGGCATATCGTAAGATTCACCTAAAGTATAAAGTTCAGTTACGTTAGAAGTTCTCTTCACTGAAGTTCCCATGGCATATCCATTATTTTCAATAACAAATATCACAGGAAGTTTCCAGGTCATAGCCAGGTTTAAAGCTTCGTGGAAAGCACCTTGTCTAACAGCTCCATCACCCATGTAGCACATACATAGGTTATCAGTTTTGTTGTATTTTTCAGCAAAGGCAATACCAGCACCTAAAGGAACTTGTCCACCTACAATACCGTGTCCACCGAAAAAGTGATTTTCTTTGTCAAACATGTGCATAGAACCACCTTTACCTTTAGAAATACCTGTTTCTTTAGCAAAGAGCTCTGCCATGATTGCCTTAGGATCTGATCCTAGAGCGATAGGGTGTGCGTGATCTCTGTAAGCAGTGATATATTTATCACCTCTTTTAAGCGCTGATACTGAACCAGCTACGCAAGCTTCCTGTCCTATATATAAATGACAAAATCCTTTTATCTTTTGTTGACCATATAACTGACCGGCTTTTTCCTCAAACTTTCTCATCAGTAACATGCTTTCAAACCATTGCATGTACGTTTCCTTGTCGAATTTGGATTTGGCTGAGGATTTTGATTTAGACTTTCCTTTTGTTGTAGTTGCCATAATAGTATTTTTGAATCCAATTTGGACTGCGAAAATAAGTAAAAAAAGTTAATGCACATTGAAAAATTAAGTTTGTTTGGATTTAAGAATTACGAAGAAGCCACTCTTAGTTTTTCTGAGGAAGTAAATTGCCTTGTGGGGGAGAATGGAAGCGGGAAAACAAACTTGTTGGATGCTATTCATTATCTATCAATGACTAGAAGTGCATTTAACCCCCTCGATAGCCAGAATGTAAAATTCGGGCAAGATTTCTTTTCTGTTAAAGGTGATTTTAAGGTGGCCGAGAAAAAGCTACAAGTACTCTGCTCCTACAAGGAAGGAACTGGTAAATCTTTTAAGGTCAATAAACAAGAATATAAAAAACTCAGTGAGCATGTAGGGAGGTTGCCCTTAGTTCTGGTTGCGCCCAATGATGTGGATATTATTAGAGATGGGAGCGAGGCCAGGAGGAAGTTTTTTGATGCAATTATTAGTCAAACCAACGAGGAATACTTAAATGACCTCATTGTGTATAGTAAATATTTGAGGCAGAGAAATGGTGCATTAAAAAAGTTTGGATTTACCGGTCGTACAGATTATGAGCTATTAAAAATTTATGACGAACAAATCATAGCCCTCTCAAAGAGAATTGGAGCTAAGCGGCAGGAGTTTAACAGCGATTTCCTAAAAGCCTTTATGCATCACTATAATGAGCTTTCAGAAAGAAAAGAAATTGTAGATATTATTTACCAGTCTGATGTGCTGAGTGATGATTTTGAAATTCAATACAGAGAAGCTCTTAAAAAAGATTTAGCTTTGGAGAGAACCACCATGGGAGTTCATAAAGATGATTTCAAATTTACTATTGAAGGCAAGGCTCTAAAGAAGTATGGTTCGCAAGGTCAGCAAAAGACATTTTTAGTGGCTCTTAAAATGGGGCATTTCGATATTATAAAGTCGATAAAGGAATTTAACCCCATTTTATTATTAGATGATATCTTTGATAAATTGGATACCCGTCGCATACAGCATTTGATGGAGCGAGTCGTCAATCATGATTTCGGGCAAGTATTTATTACGGAAGCCAGAGAAGAAAGGACAAAGGCCATTCTAAATGAACTAAATATTAAAGCTGAGTTTTATAAAGTGGAAAGAGGAACTGTTAATTATGAAGGATCCAATCGATAAGCGCAAATCAGATATCTCATCGGTGCAAGAAGCCATTGGCGACTTGCTCAATAGTTATAAGCTCAAAGGTAAATTTAATGAAGCCAGGCTTATAGAAGGCTGGCCTAAAATGATGGGTAAAACCATAGCAGATAGAACAGGTAAGATCTACATCAAGAACCAGGTTTTATTTGTTGAAATTCTTTCTGCTCCTCTGAAGCAGAAATTGAATCACTCCAAAAGTAAAATCATGGCAATTTTTGAAAAGGAATTAGGCAGCAAAATGATTGATGAAATTATTTTCTACTAAAAACGGCCTCTGGCTTCATTTGAGGAAGCCTTTAAAAAATATATCATCTTTTTTTTGCGAAAATTTGATTAAAAGAAAAAAGCGTATAATTTTGCACTCTCTTTGATCAAAAGGGGATATCAAAACCCCAAAAATCAGAGAAGTTCTTTTAACAAAAGATGCTTTGGGGGGATACCAGAGCGGCCAAATGGGACGGACTGTAAATCCGTTGGCGCAAGCCTACGCAGGTTCGAATCCTGCTCCCCCCACTCTTTTAATTTAATGAGTGCAAAGTTATTTTGCATGAATTCAAGCGGGAGTAGCTCAGCTGGTAGAGCGATAGCCTTCCAAGCTATAGGTCGCGAGTTCGAACCTCGTCTCCCGCTCATTTTGAGTTCAAGGTAAAGTGCCTGCCATTTCTCGGTAAGTAGCCAAGATGCCTGCCAAGAAGCAGGTCATTGGATTTGTCTGATGTAATCTGTTTAGATTTTCCTGGCTCAATAAGTTTACTAGCCGAGATAGCTCAGGGGTAGAGTGCTTCCTTGGTAAGGAAGAGGTCGGGGGTTCAAATCCCCTTCTTGGCTCTTGTGGTTTAGGATGTATTTCTTAGCCGTTAGAGTAAGTCGGATGATGTTTAGGGATCATTGCCGTGAATTAGAGATAATTTCGGTAAAATGATTCTCTATACTCATTTAGGAAGAAAAAGTAATTTAAATAACGAACATAATTTTAACTAAACTAGGGATTTTCAAATATGGCTAAAGAAAATTTTGACCGTTCAAAACCCCACGTGAATATTGGTACAATCGGTCACGTTGACCACGGTAAAACTACTTTAACTGCGGCAATATCTAAAGTATTGTCTGACAAAGGACTTGCAGATAACAGAGATTTCTCTTCTATCGATAATGCTCCTGAGGAAAAAGAAAGAGGTATTACAATTAATACTTCGCACATTGAGTACGCTACTGAGAACCGTCACTATGCTCACGTAGACTGTCCAGGTCACGCTGATTACGTAAAGAACATGGTAACTGGTGCTGCTCAGATGGACGGAGCTATCATCGTAGTTGCTGCTACAGATGGTCCAATGCCTCAAACTAGAGAGCATATCCTTCTTTCTCGTCAGGTAGGTGTTCCTGCTCTTGTTGTTTTCATGAACAAAGTAGACTTAGTTGATGATCCTGAATTATTAGAGCTTGTTGAAATGGAAATCAGAGAGCTTCTTTCTGATTATGATTTCCCAGGTGATGATATTCCTGTAATCCAAGGTTCTGCTCTTGGTGCACTTAACGGTGAGCCTGAGTGGGTATCTAAAGTTGAAGAGTTAATGGATGCAGTTGATAACTACATTCCACTTCCTCCACGTTTGATCGACAAAGATTTCTTAATGCCTGTTGAGGACGTATTCTCTATTACTGGTCGTGGTACTGTTGCTACTGGTAGAATCGAGAGAGGTGTAATCAACTCTGGTGATCCAGTTGATATCTTAGGTATGGGTGCTGAAGGACTTAAGTCTACAGTAACTGGTGTTGAGATGTTTAGAAAAATATTAGACAGAGGTGAAGCTGGTGATAACGTAGGTCTACTTCTTAGAGGTATCGAGAAATCTGATATCAAAAGAGGTATGGTTATCTGTAAGCCTGGTTCAGTAACTCCTCACAAAAAGTTCAAAGCTGAAGTTTACGTTCTTTCTAAAGAAGAAGGTGGTCGTCACACTCCTTTCTTTAACAAGTACAGACCTCAGTTCTACTTAAGAACAACTGACGTTACTGGTGAAATCATGCTTCCTGAAGGAGTAGAGATGGTAATGCCTGGTGATAACGTATCTATCGTTGTTGAGCTTATCAGCACTGTAGCTATGGAAAAAGGACTTAGATTCGCCATCAGAGAAGGTGGTAGAACTGTAGGTTCTGGTCAGGTTACTGAAATTATCGAGTAAGATATACGAATTATATAAAAAGCGTTTCGAATTTTTTCGGAACGCTTTTATTTTCTAAAAGTTTATATTACCTTTGCAGACCATTTTGGAGCCGAGCAATTGGAAAACTGTGTAAATAGTAGACTGATTAGCTTTGATTTGGAAGTAAAGAAACTTACGGGTGTAGCTCAATTGGTAGAGTAGTGGTCTCCAAAACCATTGGCTGGGAGTTCGAGTCTCTCCACCCGTGCTAAATAAATTAAAAGTCTATGCAAAAGTTAAAGTCCTTTATTCTTGAGTCGTATGACGAGATGAAAAATAAGGTTACATGGCCTAAATATAGTGAGTTGCAAAGAAACTCAGTTCTAGTTCTTGTAGCTTCTTTGATTTTTGCTTTGCTAATAGGTTTAATGGATTACGCTTTCCAAACTAGCATGGACCTGTTTTACGACGCATTTTAATTATATAAAGTGATGAGTGAACTTAAATGGTACGTAGTTAGAGTTGTTAGCGGTCAAGAGAAGAAGGTTAAGACCTATCTTGAGACCGAGGTGGAGCGTGAGAAGTTAATGGACTTTATCCCTCAGGTGCTTATTCCTTCTGAGAAGGTTTACGAAATGAGGAATGGAAAGAAGAGAGTAAGGGAAAGAAACTTTTTTCCTGGTTATGTTTTAGTGTCTGCAGATCTAAGTAATGGTGAAGCAAACCACTTAGTAACAAGTATCCCGGGAGTAATTGGTTTCTTAGGTAATAATGGTACTGGTTCATCTAAAGATCCTGTTCCACTTCGTCAATCAGAGGTGAATAGAATATTGGGTAAGGTAGATGAGATTGATGAATTTGAAGAGAAATTAGAAACACCATACATAGTAGGCGAATCTGTAAAGGTAATGGACGGACCGTTCAGTGGATTTACAGGAACCGTTGAAGAAGTTTTCGAAGAAAGAAAGAAACTTAATGTTATGGTGAAGATATTTGGCAGGAATACTCCTGTTGAGTTGAACTATATGCAAGTAGAAAAATTAGATTAAGATAATGGCTAAGGAAATTAGTGGATACTTGAAATTACAGGTAAAAGGAGGACAGGCTAACCCGTCACCTCCAGTAGGTCCAGCCCTAGGTTCAAAGGGTTTGAATATCATGGACTTCTGTAAGCAGTTTAATGCTAGAACTCAAGAAAAGCAGGGTCAGATATTACCTGTGCTAGTAACAATTTACACAGATAAGTCTTTCGAGTTTGTAGTAAAGACTCCTCCTGCCGCAGTTATGCTATTAGAGGCTGCCAAGAAGAAAAAGGGTTCAGCTGAGTCAAATAGGGCTAAAGTGGGTAGTGTTACTTGGGATCAGGTTAAAACTATCGCTGAAACTAAAATGCCTGATTTAAATGCTTTTGAAATAGAGTCTGCGATGAGAATGGTTGCAGGTACTGCCAGAAGTATGGGATTAAAAGTAACAGGAACAGCTCCTTGGAGTTAAAAATAGAAGCAACAATGGCAAAACTGACAAAAAATCAGAAAATAGCTCGTGAAAAGGTAGATTCTACTAAAGAGTATGCTTTAGAAGAGGCTTCAAATCTAGTGAAAGAGATTTCTTTAACGAAATTCGATTCTTCAGTAGATTTAGATATCAGATTGGGAGTTGATCCCAAGAAAGCTGATCAGATGGTACGTGGTGTTGTAACTTTACCTCACGGTACTGGTAAAGATTTAAAAGTTCTTGTTTTGTGTACTCCTGATAAAGAGGAAGAAGCAAAAGCAGCAGGAGCTGACTATGTAGGTCTTGATGATTACATCAAGAAAATAGAAGGCGGATGGACTGATGTTGATGTTATCATCACTATGCCAACCGTTATGGCTAAAGTAGGTCGTTTAGGTAGAGTATTAGGTCCAAGAGGTCTTATGCCAAACCCTAAGTCTGGAACTGTAACTCTTGAAGTAGGTAAAGCGGTTCAGGATATTAAGGCTGGTAAGATTGATTTTAAAGTAGATAAGTTTGGAATCATTCACTGTAGCGTAGGAAAAGCATCTTTCACTCCTGAGAAAATCAGAGAGAATATCCAAGAGATGATTAGTACTGTTGCGAAGCTTAAGCCTGCCTCTGCAAAAGGTACTTATTTCAGAAGTATTAACATTTCTTCTACTATGAGTCCTTCGATAACTATTGACAAATCATCAATTTCAGGATTAAAATCATGACAAGGCAAGAAAAAGCAGAGATTATAGATTCTCTTACTGAAAAGTTTAACAATAACCCTCACTTTTATATCACTGATGCTGCAGGTTTATCTGTTGCTCAAGTGAATGCATTCAGAAGAGTGTGTTTTGAAAAAGGTGTTGAGTATGGAGTATACAAAAACTCTCTTATTAAAAAGGCTTTAGCCAATGTTGAAGGTGAATTCGACGGTCTTGATGAGAGTTTAAAAGGTTTTTCTGGTATTATATTTTCAAATGAGGTTGCAAACCTTCCTGGAAAAGTAATCACTGAATATAGAAAAAAACAAGGGGCTAAAAAGCCTTTGTTAAAGGCTGCTTCCATAGACAAGGATTTCTTCTTTGGTGAAGAGAACCTTAAGATATTGAGTGAGCTTAAATCTAAGCAAGAACTCATTGGTGAGGTTATTGGATTGTTACAATCTCCTGCTAAGAATGTTGTTTCTGCGCTTCAAAGCGGAAAGAATATATTGGGAGGTTTAATCAAAACTTTATCCGAACGAGAAAATTAATTTAAAAAGAATAATTGACTAAATAAGAATAAAATGGCAGACGTTAAAGCACTAGGAGATCAACTAGTTGAACTTACAGTAAAAGAGGTTAATGAACTAGCAGAGTACCTAAAAGAAACGCATGGTATTGAGCCTGCAGCTGCTGCAGCTGTAGCCGTAGCGGCACCTGCTGCTGACGGTGGTGAAGGTGGAGCTGAGAAGACTGAATTCGATGTTATCCTTAAATCACCAGGTGGAGCTAAGTTAGCTATCGTTAAACTTGTAAAAGAATTAACAGGATTAGGTCTTAAAGAAGCTAAGGAAGTTGTAGATGGAGCTCCTAAAGCTATCAAAGAAGGCGTATCTAAGGACGAGGCTGAAGGTCTTAAGAAGCAGCTTGAAGAAGCTGGGGCTGAGGTTGAGTTAAAGTAAGCCTTGGCGACATATTCTAGGTCGTCTAACAGAATCGTTAGACCCCGGTGTTAATCGGGGTCTTTTGCTGTTTGTAGATACTTTACATTCAGTACAAAAATAGGTCTTAACTCGCTTAACGGTTTAAGGCCACTTACAAAATCTTGTAATTTAAAATTTGAAAGCTTTGGCTAGTAATAAAGAAAACGCAAGAATCAGTTTTTCTTCCATTAAGAAGATAATAGATTACCCTGATTTCCTTGATATACAGTTACAATCCTTTAAAGACTTCTTTCAGTTGGAAACCCCTGCCGAAAAGAGGGAGCAAGAGGGGTTATTCAAAGTTTTTTCTGAAAATTTCCCAATCACCGATTCCAGAGAAAACTTTGAGTTGGAGTTTATTGATTATATCGTTGATCCTCCAAAGTACTCTGTTGACGAATGTATCGACAGAGGTCTGACATATTCTGTGCCTCTAAAGGCAAAATTAAAACTTACTTGTAACGATGAGGATCACGAGGATTTCGAGACTATTGAGCAAGAGGTTTTCTTAGGTAACATACCTTACATGACCAAGAAGGGGTCTTTTGTGATCAATGGTGCCGAGCGTGTTATTGTATCTCAGCTACATAGATCTCCTGGAGTATTCTTTGCTCAAAGTAAGCATACCAATGGTACAAAGCTTTATTCTGCAAGAATTATTCCTTTCAAAGGTTCATGGATAGAATTTGCTACTGATGTAAACAACGTAATGTATGCTTACATCGATAGAAAGAAAAAGTTCCCTGTAACTACTTTGTTACGTGCTATTGGTTACGGAACAGATAAGGATATCTTAGATCTATTCGGGTTATCAGAGGAAGTTAAGGCCACCAAAAAGGACTTAAAAGATGCTGAAGGTCGTAGATTGGCTGCTAGAGTTCTTAAAACATGGACTGAAGATTTCGTAGATGAAGATACTGGGGAAGTTGTATCTATCGATAGAAATGAAGTTCTATTAGAAAGAGATCACATTCTTACTGACGAGGACATAGAGACAATTGTAGACTCAGGTTCTAAGTCAATAATTTTACATAGAGAAGACGTTAACGTCACTGATTTTACAATCATATTCAACACGCTTTCTAAAGATAATTCGAACTCTGAGAAAGAAGCTGTTGAGCAGATATATAGACAATTAAGAAATACTGAAGCTCCTGATGAGCAAACTGCTCGTGATATTATTCAGAGCTTGTTCTTCAGTGAGAAGAGATATGATCTTGGTGAAGTGGGTCGTTACAGAATTAACAAGAAATTAGGTCTTGATATTGATTCTGAACAAAGAGTACTTACAACAGAAGATATTATCTTAATTGTAAAATACTTAATTGGTTTGATCAACTCTAAAGCTGTAGTTGATGATATTGACCACTTAAGTAATAGAAGAGTTAGAACTGTTGGAGAGCAGTTATATACTCAATTTGGTGTAGGTTTAGCTAGAATGGCTAGAACCATCAAAGAAAGAATGAACGTACGTGATAACGAAGATTTCAAGCCTGTTGATTTGATCAACGCTAGAACTTTGTCATCAGTAATTAACTCGTTCTTTGGTACTAACCAGCTATCTCAATTTATGGATCAAACCAACCCTCTTGCTGAGATTACTCACAAGAGAAGGATGTCTGCCTTAGGTCCTGGTGGTTTATCTAGAGAGAGAGCAGGTTTCGAGGTTCGTGACGTTCACTACACTCACTATGGTCGTCTTTGTACGATTGAAACTCCGGAAGGTCCAAACATTGGTCTAATTTCATCTTTATGTGTTCATGCTAAAGTGAATAACATGGGATTCATCGAAACTCCTTATAGAGAAGTAAGTGAAGGTAAGGTGGATATGACTGGTGATGTTAAGTATCTAACTGCTGAAGAAGAGGATACTCACAACATTGCTCAGGCCAATGCACCATTGAAAGATACTGGTGAATTTGTTAACGATAGAGTGAAGGCCAGATTTGAAGGTGACTTCCCTGTTGTTGAGCCACCAGAAGTAAGATATATGGACGTTGCTCCTAACCAGATTGTATCTGTTGCGGCATCTCTTATTCCATTCTTGGAGCATGATGATGCGAACAGAGCGTTGATGGGATCAAACATGCAGCGTCAGGCTGTGCCTTTATTGAAGCCTCAAGCTCCTATTGTAGGAACAGGCTTAGAAGGTAGAGTAGCTATAGATTCTAGGGCCCTTGTATTAGCTGAAGGCAATGGAGTTATCGATTTCGTTGATGCTAAGAAGATCGTTGTAAAATACGATATGACTGATGATGATTTATTAATCAGTTTTGATGAGGACTCTAAAACTTACAACTTAATTAAGTTTAGAAGAACTAACCAGGATACTTGTATTAACCTGACTCCTATTGTTAAAAAGGGAGAAAGAGTAGTAAAAGGTCAGCCTTTAGTAGAAGGTTATGCTACAGAAGGTGGTGAGTTAGCTCTTGGAAGAAACTTAAGAGTTGCATACATGCCTTGGCAAGGATATAACTTCGAGGATGCGATCGTTATATCTGAAAAGGTAGTAAGAGATGATATTTATACTTCTATTCACATAGATGAATATGAGTTAGAGGTAAGAGATACTAAGAGAGGTGAGGAAGAATTAACTTCTGAAATCCCTAACGTAAGTGAAGAGGCTGTAAGACACCTGGATGAGAATGGTATCATTAGAGTAGGAGCTGATGTAAAAGAAGGCGATATTCTAATCGGTAAAATTACTCCTAAAGGTGAAACTGATCCAACGCCAGAAGAGAAGCTATTGAGAGCTATCTTCGGTGATAAAGCTGGTGATGTTAAAGATGCTTCATTGAAAGCTTCACCTTCATTAAGAGGTGTGGTTATCGACACTAAATTATTCTCAAGACCTAAGAAGGATAAAGAACTTAGAGCTAAATCTAAAAAAGAAGTTGAGATACTTAAGAGTAAGTATAGCAAGGAACTTTTAGCTCTTAGATCTCAAATGATTGAGAAGTTCACTACTTTATTAGATGGTCATTCAAGTCAGGGCATTAAGCACAAATTTGGAGACGAGCTAATCAGTAAAGGGGTTAAGTTCACTGGAAAGAATATTGAGCATAACTTGTTCCCAGAAAAGAATATTTATAAAGACGAAAGTACTTATAATGTTCCTGAGGAAGTTAACTTGATTTCAGACGTGATTCTTGACAACTGGACATCAGATGAGCATATCAATGACATGGTGTTCCAATTAGTGAAAAGTTATAACATCAAGAGAAACGAGATCGCTGGTGAATTCAAGCGTGAAAGATTTACTCTTGAGGTAGGTGATGAATTACCTGCTGGTATTGTTCAGCTTGCTAAAGTTTATATCGCTAAGAAGAGAAAACTTAAAGTAGGTGATAAAATGGCTGGTAGACACGGTAACAAAGGGGTTGTGGCTAAAATCGTTAGAGACGAGGATATGCCTTTCCTTGAAAATGGAACTCCGGTTGATATCTGTTTGAACCCTCTTGGTGTACCTTCTAGGATGAACCTTGGTCAGATCTATGAAACTGTTTTAGGCTGGGCCGGGTTAGAATTAGGAAGAAGATACGCTACTCCAATTTTTGATGGTGCTACTATGGAAGAAGTAGCTAAAGAATTGTCAGATGCAGGTTTACCAGATTACGGTAGAGCATATTTGTATGATGGTTTAACAGGAGAAAGATTTGATCAGCCTGTAACCGTTGGTATTGCATACATGCTTAAACTAGGTCACCTTGTAGATGATAAGATGCACGCGAGATCTATCGGACCTTACTCATTAATTACTCAACAGCCACTTGGAGGTAAAGCTCAGTTTGGTGGTCAGAGATTTGGTGAGATGGAGGTTTGGGCTCTTGAAGCATTCGGAGCATCTAACGTTCTACAGGAGATACTTACCATTAAGTCGGATGACGTTATCGGTAGAGCTAAGGCATATGAGGCTATCGTGAAAGGCGAGAATATGAAAAAGCCAAATATACCTGAGTCATTCAATGTATTAGTTCACGAATTACGTGGATTAGCATTGGAGATCACTTTAGACTAATATAAAAATAACTTATGACCAGAAGGCTTGTCCTTTCTGGTCATAGACATCAAATATTCAAATTATGTCATTCAGAAAGAATAAAAAGCTAAACCTCGATTTCTCTAAGGTTACTATCAGTTTGGCATCACCTGAGTCTATCTTAGAAAGCTCTCATGGTGAAGTTACTCAACCGGAAACAATTAACTACAGAACATATAAGCCTGAAATGGGTGGATTGTTCTGCGAGCGTATTTTCGGGCCTGTGAAAGACTGGGAGTGTCACTGCGGGAAATACAAGAGGATACGATATAAAGGTATAATTTGTGACAGATGTGGAGTTGAAGTTACTGAGAAGAAGGTAAGAAGAGAAAGAATGGGACACATTGAACTTGTGGTTCCTGTAGCTCACATCTGGTATTTCAAGTCTTTGCCAAACAAAATTGGATATTTATTAGGCTTACCAACTAAGAAGCTTGATCAAATTATCTATTATGAAAGATATGTAGTTATTCAACCTGGTGTTAAAGAAGAGGATGGTCTTGCTAAAATGGACTTCCTTACAGAGGATGAGTATCTAGATATTCTTGATAAAATGCCTAGGGAGAATCAGCTTTTAGATGATGATGATCCTAACAAATTCATAGCAAAAATGGGAGCTGAGGCTCTTGAAATGCTATTAGCTAGAACTGACCTTGATACTCTTTCTTATGACTTGAGACATCAGGCTGCTACGGATACTTCTCAGCAAAGAAAAGCGGAAGCTTTGAAAAGACTGAAAGTAGTTGAGGCATTCAGAGAAGCTAAAACAAGAATCGAGAACAGACCAGAATGGATGGTGATTAGAATGGTGCCGGTTATACCACCAGAATTGCGTCCATTAGTACCTCTTGATGGAGGTAGGTTTGCTACTTCAGATTTGAATGATCTTTACAGAAGAGTTATTATCAGAAATAACCGTCTGAAAAGACTTATCGATATTAAAGCTCCAGAAGTTATTCTTAGAAATGAGAAGAGAATGCTTCAGGAAGCTGTGGATTCACTTTTTGACAACTCAAGAAAAGTAAATGCTGTAAGATCTGATGGTAACAGAGCATTGAAATCTTTAAGTGATATGCTTAAAGGTAAGCAAGGTCGTTTCCGTCAAAACTTACTTGGTAAAAGGGTAGATTACTCTGGTAGATCTGTAATTGTGGTAGGTCCAGAATTAAAACTACATGAGTGTGGTTTACCTAAATCAATGGCAGCTGAGCTTTTCAAACCATTTATTATCAGAAAACTGATTGAAAGAGGTATTGTTAAAACTGTGAAATCAGCTAAGAAGATTGTTGATAGAAAAGATCCTGTGGTATGGGATATCCTTGAAAACGTATTGAAAGGACATCCAGTATTACTTAACAGGGCTCCTACGCTTCACCGTTTAGGCATTCAGGCTTTCCAACCAAAGCTTATTGAAGGAAAGGCTATTCAGTTGCACCCATTAGTATGTACAGCATTCAACGCTGACTTTGATGGTGACCAGATGGCTGTTCACGTACCGCTAGGACAAGAGGCTGTATTGGAAGCTTCTCTATTAATGTTATCATCTCATAACATACTTAACCCAGCTAACGGTGCACCTATTACAGTACCTTCTCAGGACATGGTTCTTGGTTTGTATTATGTGACTAAGGGAAGAAGAGGTACTGAGGAAGTTCCAGTTATGGGTGAAGGAATGACCTTCTATAGCGCAGAAGAAGTAATCATCGCTATTAATGAGAAGCAGCTTTCTAAGCATGCTTACATTAAAGTGAGAGGAAAAGTTAGAAACGAAAAGGGAGAGTTAGAAGATAAGCTTATTGAAACTGTTGCGGGTAGAGTTTTATTCAACCAGCATGTACCTGAAGAGGTTGGTTATGTTGACGAGCTATTGACTAAGAAAAAGCTTCAGCAGATTATTTCTGATGTATTTAAAGTATCAGGAATGGCTAGAACAGCTCACTTCCTTGATGATATTAAAGAATTAGGTTTCCAAATGGCCTACAAAGGTGGTCTATCAATGGGACTTAATGATGTAGCTATCCCTGAAGAGAAAGAAGCTCTAGTAGCTCAAGCTAAGGAAGAGGTAGATGCAGTTTGGAATAACTACTTGATGGGTCTTATTACTGATAATGAGAGATACAATCAGGTAATTGATATCTGGACAAGAATTAACACTCAGCTTACAAACACCCTGATGACTCAGTTGGCTGAAGACGAGCAAGGATTCAACTCAATCTATATGATGATGCACTCCGGTGCGAGGGGATCTAGAGAGCAGATTCGTCAGCTTGGTGGTATGAGAGGTTTGATGGCTAAGCCACAAAAGAACCTTGCAGGATCTGTAGGTGCGATTATTGAAAACCCTATTCTTTCAAACTTTAAAGAAGGGCTAGATGTAATTGAGTACTTCATCTCAACACACGGTGCTCGTAAAGGTCTGGCAGATACCGCCTTGAAAACAGCGGATGCTGGTTACTTAACTAGACGTCTTGTGGATGTGGCTCAGGATCTTGTTATCACTGAGGATGACTGTGGAACACTTCGTGGACTTACAGTTACTGCTCTGAAAGATAATGAGGATATTGTAGAGGCATTATCTGAAAGAATTCTAGGTAGAGTATCTGTACATGATGTATATGATCCAATTACTGACGAATTAATTTGTGAGTCAGGAACTGAGATAACTGAGGAGATTGCTAAAACAATCGACGAAAGTAATATTGAAGAGGTAGAGATTAGATCTCTTCTAACTTGTGAAACTAAGCAAGGTGGTTGTGCTAAATGTTACGGACGTAACCTGGCTACCGGAAGAATGGTACATGCAGGGGAAGCTGTAGGAGTTATCGCGGCACAATCAATTGGTGAACCAGGTACACAGCTTACTTTAAGAACCTTCCACGTTGGGGGTACTGCATCTAACATCGCGGTAGATGCTAACATTAAGGCTAAATTTGACGGTAAGATAGAGTTTGAAGGTATTAGAACCATTAAGACTACTGACAAAGACGGCGAAAGTGTTGAAGTAATCATGGGACGTACTGGTGAGGTCAAAGTAGTAGATGAAAAGAAAGGTACTGTCTTAATGACTAACCACGTACCTTATGGAGCATTCCTTAAGGTGAAAGAAGGACAAAAAGTGGCGAAAGGTGAAGAGTTAGTATACTGGGATCCTTACAATGCTGTAATCCTTGGTGAGTTTGATGGTACAATTGAATTCGAATCTATTATTGAAGGTATTACTTACAAAGAAGAATCTGATGAGCAAACTGGTCACAGAGAGAAAGTAATTACTGATACAAAAGATAAGACTAAGAACCCTGCCATTAAAATTAATGGTAAGAATGATGGTAAATCATATAACATACCAGTAGGTGCTCACTTGGCGGTAGAAGATGGAGCTAAGATTAAAGCCGGACAGATTTTGGCTAAGATTCCACGAACAATGGGTAAATCGAGAGATATTACCGGGGGTCTTCCAAGAGTAACTGAGCTTTTTGAAGCTAGAAACCCTTCTAACCCTGCTGTAGTAAGTGAGATTGATGGTGTTGTGACTTACGGTGGTATTAAGAGAGGTAATAGAGAAATCTTTATCGAGTCGAAAGACGGAATTAAGAAGAGATACCTTGTTTCTTTATCTAAGCACATCCTTGTACAGGATAATGACTTTGTGAAGGCAGGTTATCCATTATCTGATGGAGCGATTACTCCAGCTGATATCTTGGCTATCAAAGGGCCAACTGCAGTTCAGGAATACTTGGTGAATGAAATTCAGGAAGTATACCGTCTGCAAGGTGTGAAGATCAACGATAAGCACATTGAAGCTATCGTTAGCCAGATGATGCAGAAAGTTCAGATTCTTGATTCAGGAGACACTAGCTTTTTGACTAATGAGATTGTTGATAAATTTGTGTTCGGTGAAGAGAATGACCTTGTATTAGATAAGAAAGTTGTTACTGATGCAGGAGATTCTGAAAACTTCAGACCAGGACAAATCATTACACCTCGTGAGTTAAGAGATGAGAACTCTACATTGAAGCGTAAAGACCTTAAATTGGTGGAAGTAAGAGAGGCTATGCCTGCTGTTTCTAAACCAACCTTACAAGGTATCACACAAGCTTCATTGAAGACAGAAAGCTTCTTATCTGCAGCGTCGTTCCAGGAAACAACTAAAGTACTGAGTGAGGCGGCTATTAGAGGTAAAGCGGATCATCTATTAGGATTGAAAGAAAACGTAATTGTAGGACACTTAATCCCTGCAGGTACTGGACAGAGATCATTTAAAGATGTAATCGTAGGTTCTCAAGACGAGTATGATGAGTTAGTTTCTTCAAAAGAGGAATCTAAGCAGAGAGAATTACAGAACTAAAATATGGCTGACGAAAGCAAAGACAAGAAGGATAATCCTAATCAAATTAATATAGAACTTTCCGAGGAAACTGCGGAAGGAATATATTCTAATTTGGCTATGATAGCTCACTCTAATAGTGAGTTTGTGATTGACTTCATTCGTTTGATGCCAGGTGTTCCAAAGGCTAAAGTTAAGTCCAGGATAGTAATTACACCAGAGCATGCCAAGAGACTTTTAAATGCTTTGAATGACAATATTCAAAGATATGAAGAGACTTTTGGTCCAATAAAGAAGACAGAAGAGGCTCCTAAATTTCCGCTGAATTTCGGCGGAACTGTAGGTGAAGCATGATGATTCTCGAAAAAATATATTAAGCAATAAGACTTCCTTGTCAAAAATGCAAGGAAGTCTTATTTATTTGAGAATTTATTTAATTAAACTATTTGAATAATTAGACTGTATTTTTTACCTTTGCAGTCCGAATTTTAAAAAGGTATAAAACTAAAGATTATATAAATGCCTACTATTCAACAATTGGTAAGAAAGGGTAGAAAGAAATTGGTGAGCAAATCTAAGTCACCAGCTCTTGACTCATGTCCACAAAGAAGAGGAGTATGTACAAGGGTTTACACGACTACCCCAAAGAAGCCGAATTCGGCTATGAGAAAAGTAGCGAGGGTTAGACTTACAAACGGTAAGGAAGTTAACGCTTATATTCCTGGTGAAGGTCACAACTTGCAAGAACACTCTATTGTTCTTATAAGAGGTGGTAGAGTAAAAGATTTACCAGGTGTAAGGTATCACATTATTCGTGGTGCTTTAGATACAGCCGGAGTTAATGGTAGGCTGCAAAGAAGATCTAAGTACGGTGCAAAAAGGCCAAAAAAATAAATAAGTAGAATAGAATGAGAAAAGCTAAACCAAAGAAACGGTACATTCTACCAGATCCTAAGTTCCAAGATACGCTTGTTACCAAGTTTGTGAACTATCTTATGGTTGATGGTAAAAAAAGTATAGCATACAATATTTTCTATGAGGCTGTTGAGCTAGTGGAAAGTAAGACTGGTGAAAATGGTCTTGAAACCTGGAAGAAAGCATTGAATAACATTATGCCTTCAGTAGAGGTGAAGAGTAGAAGAGTCGGAGGTGCAACTTTTCAAGTTCCTATGGAAGTGCGTCCTGACAGAAAGGTCACTCTTGGTATCAAATGGATGATTCGTTATTCCAGAATGAGAGGAGAGAAAACCATGAGAGATAGACTAGCAGGTGAAATCATCTCTGCATCTAAGGGTGAAGGAGCAGCTGTGAAGAAGAAGGACGATACGCACAGGATGGCGGAAGCAAACAAAGCATTTTCACACTTTAGATTTTAATATCTTTTAAAAATGGCAAGAGATCTTAGATTAACAAGAAATATAGGTATCGCTGCACACATCGATGCTGGTAAGACCACTACTACAGAGCGTATTCTGTATTACACTGGTGTTAGCCACAAAATCGGTGAGGTACACGACGGTGCTGCTACCATGGACTGGATGGAGCAGGAGCAGGAAAGAGGTATTACAATTACTTCTGCTGCAACTACTGTATTCTGGCCATATAACGGTGAAAAATATCACATTAATATCATTGATACTCCAGGACACGTTGACTTTACAGTAGAAGTAAACAGATCTTTAAGAGTATTGGATGGTTTAGTTTTCCTTTTTAGTGCAGTTGATGGTGTAGAGCCACAGTCTGAAACTAACTGGAGACTTGCTGATAACTATAAAGTTGCTAGAGTTGGGTTCGTAAATAAAATGGACCGTGACGGAGCTGACTTCTTAAATGTTTGTAAGCAAGTTAAAGAAATGCTTGGAACTAAAGCTGTTCCTTTACAATTGCCAATTGGTGCTGAAGCTAACTTCAAAGGTGTAGTTGACTTAGTGGAGATGAAGGCAATGGTATGGAACGAGGAAGATCTAGGTATGACTTTCAGTGAGGTAGAGATACCTGCTGATATGGTTGACGACGTAAATAGCTACAGAGAGCAGTTATTGGAGGCTGTGGCTGAATACGACGAGAGCCTTATGGAGAAATATTTTGAGGATCCTGAATCTATTTCAAGAGACGAAGTGGTAGCAGCTTTAAGAAAAGCTACTATCGATTTAGCTTTCGTTCCTATGATGTGTGGTTCTGCCTTCAAAAATAAAGGTGTTCAAACTATGTTGAACTATGTAATGGAGTTGTTACCATCTCCTTTAGATAGAGATAACATTGTTGGAACTGACCCTGATACAGAAGAAAAAATTTCAAGAAAGCCTTCAACGAGTGAGCCTTTCAGTGCTCTAGCATTTAAGATTGCTACTGACCCATTTGTAGGAAGACTTTGCTTTGTAAGATCTTACTCTGGTCTGTTGGATTCTGGTTCTTATGTTTTCAATACAAGAACGAATAAAAAAGAGCGTATTTCTAGAATATTCCAGATGCACGCTAACAAGCAGAATCAAATTGACCAATTACATGCTGGTGATATCGCCGCTGTAGTAGGATTTAAAGATATTAAAACTGGTGATACCCTTTGTGTGGAGAATGCTAAGATTGTATTAGAATCTATGGATTTCCCTGAGCCAGTAATTGGTTATGCTATCGAGCCTAAAACTCAGGCCGATGTTGACAAAATGGGTATGGCTATTGCTAAACTTGTAGAGGAAGATCCGACATTACAAGTTAATACTGACGAAGAAACTGGACAAACTATCCTTAGAGGTATGGGTGAACTTCACCTTGATATTATCATGGATCGTTTGAAGAGAGAATTCAAAGTAGAGGTTAACCAAGGTGCTCCTCAGGTGGCTTATAAAGAAGATATTACTTCATTGGTTGATCACAAAGAGGTTTACAAAAAGCAGTCTGGTGGTAAAGGTAAGTTCGCTGATATCGTATTCAAGCTTGGACCTGCTGATCCTGCTGAAGATGGTACTATCAAACCAGGTTTACAATTTGTAAACAGCATTACTGGTGGAGCTATTCCTAAGGAATTTATCCCGGCTATCCAGAAAGGATTTGAGTCTGCTATGCAGAACGGACCTTTAGCTGGTTATCCTATCGAAGCTATGAAAGTTGAGGTCTATCACGGTAGTTTCCACGACGTGGATTCGGATGCTCTTTCTTTCGAAATGGCGGCAAGATTAGGTTTCAAAGCTGCAACTAGACAAGCTGGTCCTCAACTTCTTGAGCCGGTTATGAAAGTTGAAGTAGTGACTCCAGAAGAGTACATGGGATCTGTTACTGGTGACCTTAACAAGAGAAGAGGTTTAATGAGAGGTATGGATACTAAAGGTGCTGCTCAGGTAATTAAGGCTGATGTTCCTTTGTCAGAACTATTTGGTTATGTAACTGACTTAAGAACTATCACTTCAGGTAGAGCAACAGCTTCATTAACGTTCTCTCACTATGATCCAGTTCCTAAGAACTTAGCAGATAAAGTTATAGAAGAAGTAAAGGGAGCAGCTGTTTAATTAATTAAGCTATGAATCAAAAAATTAGAATAAAATTAAAGTCATACGATCATAACTTGGTGGATAAGTCATCAGAGAAGATCGTAAGAGCAGTAAAGACTACTGGCGCTGTGGTTAGCGGTCCTATTCCTCTTCCTACTATAAAGGAGAAGTTTACAGTACTTAGATCACCACACGTGAACAAGAAGTCAAGAGAGCAGTTTCAACTTTGTACTTACAAAAGACTAGTTGATATCTACTCTAACAGCACTAAGACTGTTGATGCATTAATGAAACTTGAATTACCAAGTGGAGTTGATGTAGAGATCAAAGTATAAGGTTATTATAACCGAAACAAAAAAGCCATTTTGAATTTCAAAATGGCTTTTTTGTTTTAATGTGTTTCTAGAATTTACTCATACCTTTTAAGACTCTCTGCAAGTTCTTCGTAGGATTGAAGCATTATTTTATTAATGTAATCTACCTTTTCAGATACCTCAGGCATACCTTTTTCTTCTCTTGCCTGACTTTCAACTTCTTTTATTGGCTTAGCAAGACAGCTCAATCCTACTATTTGGGTTGAGGTATAAAGACTGTGTGCGCTGTCATGAATCCCTTTCCAATCTTGAGTTTTCACACTTGTTACTAATTTATCAAGTAGTTCGGGTGATCTACTCATGTAGGTGCTAATTCCCTGCTTGATTAAATCTGGATCGTTATCTGTAAAATCTATTAAATAATCTAGGTTAGTATAGTTAGTCATTAATTATCTATTTAAAACTCTTTTTAAACAATCGGTTAGTTCTATTATTTTAATTGGCTTAGTAATGTAGTCATTCATTCCAGCTGCTAAGCACTTTTCTTTCTCACCTACTAATGCATGAGCGGTCATTGCGACAATAGGTAAGATAGTGATGTCTGATTCTATGCCGGCTCTGATTTGCTTGGTGGCTTCATATCCATCCATATTGGGCATTTGGATATCCATGAGTACCAAATCGAAAGTCTCAATTTTTAATCGCTCAACAGCTTTCTGACCATCATTGGCAATGTGCACTTCTGCCTTTTGCTTTAGTAGTAGGGACTTAATCAGGAATTGATTCAATTCATTGTCTTCAACTACCAGTATTTTTTTACCTTCGACCTGTGCCTTCTGAGAGGTGGGTTTTGGTTCTCTGGTTGTTTTATTATTATGTGGCTGTGCTTTATCATAGGGTATAGTGAATATAAACTCTGAGCCCAGACCTTCCTTACTACGAACTTCAATATTTCCACCTTGCAGTTCCACTAAGGATTTTACAATCGATAGGCCGAGTCCAGTTCCACCATATTTTCTGGTAGTTTCGCTACTTGCTTGTGTGAAATTGTGAAATATGGTTTCTAATTTATCGTCAGGAATGCCTATGCCTGTATCTTTTACTTTAAAGTTGACAAATACTTGTTGATCAGTCTCTTTTTCGAGATTTAATGTAAGACTAATATTGCCGTGAGAAGTAAATTTAACTGCATTACTGAGTAGGTTGAGAAGAATTTGATTCAGTCTATACTTATCTCCTTTAATAATTGCAGGAAGATGTTCAGAGATATTTTTATTAAGTTGAATCTGTTCCCCTTCACATTTAAAGGCGGTAATTTCAAGTACCTCGGCTGCTAGCTTATTAATATCAAATTCCTTATTCTCGAAAGTAATCATACCAGCTTCAATCTTGCTGAAATCCAGTATATCATTAATTAGAGAAAGTAGATTGTCAGATGCAGAGTTAATTGTTTCTACATATTTTTGCTGCTGTTTAGTAAGACGCGTATCTGATAATAATTGAGCCATACCAATAATGGCATTCATAGGAGTCCGTATTTCATGACTCATATTAGCCAGGAACTTATCTTTCTCTTTAGAAGCGTTTTCTGCTTCCTGCTTTGCCTTGGCGAGCTCAGCAGTCCTCTCTTGTACCCTCTGTTCTAAGTGATTATGCGCTTGCTTTAGGTCATCTTCTGCTTTTTTTCTATCGTTGATCTCTACCTGAAGTTGCTCATTAGAGCGCATCAATTTTTTATTCTGAAGGCTTACCCGCTCAAGCATTTCTTTTACCTCTGTAATATCATGCAGAGTAATTGTTCCTCCTATTACATTTTTCTCATAATCGTGTACGGGAGCTATAAGAATCTCGTAAAAACCAGGTCTGTTTTTATAGCATTTGTCTTTAAGATATATGCTACCCCCTTTTAAGACTTCTGCAAGTAGTTTATGATCTTCATCTTTTGAAAGTTCAGGGAAATAATCAAAGATGTAATTATTGATGGCTATTTCTTTAGAAATGCCATAATGCAATTCTATGATCTTATTCCATTCAATGATTCTTAAATCACGATCAAAACCGATAATTCCATCTACACAATTATCCAGTAATGAGTTACTTAAGCTTTGCTGAAGCAGTTCAGTATTTTGGGTTTTAGGTTCTTCCACGGTTGCCGCGATGAATAAAGTTTGTTAAAACTCAATGAGATTTTGAGATTAAAAAAGAATGTCAGATGATAACAATTTTGATCATGAAAGGTTATTGGATTACATTAACTAAAATTTTATGAGATCAACCCAGAAGCCTCAACCTGAAGGCGAGAAGGAAAATTCTACCTTGAAAGATAGCAAAGGAAAGCAACCCTCCAAATCTCAAAATGAACCTCCCTCTCATACCATCGAGAATTATTCCATTCCTATTAAAGAAACTTTAAAGGACGAAGAATATGCTACTAAACGATTAAATAAGATACTTTTTGCTCTTGATGCCTTTAAGAAAGGTGACATTTCCGTAAGGCTGAATAAAGAAGAAGATGATATTTTCTCCGAAATAGCTGAAGCCTACAATAGTATGGTGGAAATGATTTCCGGAGTGGGTGGAGAGGTTTCCAGAATATCTAAGGTAGCTGGTATTGAAGGAAATCTTACAGCCAGGGCCTCTGCGGAAAATGCGTCAGGCTTCTGGAAAGATATTATTAATAATATCAATGGTCTTGTAGATTCTATTGCCATACCGGTATTGGAGGTGGGTAAAGTACTGAAGAATATTTCAGGCGGTAATCTATATGAGAAATTTGAAATTCCTGTAACTGGTGATTTTAAGGTGATGGCCGAAACCATTAACAGAACCATTGATAACCTTAATCTATTTGCCGGAGAGGTAACGCGTGTGGCTCTTGAGGTGGGTACAGAAGGTAAGTTAGGTGGTCAGGCTACTGTTCCTAATGTAGCCGGTGTATGGAAGGACCTCACGGACAACGTGAATCTTATGGCTAGTAATCTTACCAATCAGGTGAGGGATATTGCCAACGTAGCTACAGCAGTAGGAAAGGGTAATCTTACTAAGAAAGTGTCGGTAGATGTGAAGGGTGAGTTCTTGGTGTTAAAGGAGAACATTAACCAGATGACTGATTCCCTAAATACCTTTGCAGATGAGGTTATTCGGGTGGCTCGTGAAGTGGGGACGGAAGGAAATCTTGGTGGACAGGCACGAGTGCCGGGAGTAGAAGGCGTATGGAAAGAACTGACCGAAAATGTGAATATGATGGCCAGCAACCTTACCTCACAGGTAAGGGATATTGCAAAAGTATCTACGGCCGTTGCACAAGGAGATTTAACGCAAAAGGTTTCCGTAGATGTAAAAGGTGAAATAGCCGATCTAAAGGAAAATATAAATAAAATGGTTGACTCGCTGAATATATTCAGTAATGAGGTGACCAGAGTGGCCCGTGAGGTGGGTACTGAAGGTAAGCTGGGAGCACAAGCAAATGTGCCCAACGTGGCTGGTGTTTGGAAAGATCTTACGGATAATGTGAATACCATGGGAAGTAATCTTACTGCCCAGGTACGAGATATTGCAAAAGTATCCTCTGCAGTGGCTCAAGGAGACTTGTCGCAAAAGGTAATGGTGGACGTAAAAGGTGAGATTGCTGATTTGAAGGCCAATATTAACGGAATGGTAGACTCGCTTAACATTTTCTCCGATGAGGTAACTCGTGTAGCTCGTGAAGTGGGTACAGAGGGTAAACTAGGAGGTCAGGCGAATGTGCCTAACGTGGCTGGCGTATGGAAGGAGCTAACCGATAATGTAAATACCATGGCCAGTAATCTTACTGCTCAGGTAAGGGATATTGCCGATGTAGCTATTGCTGTGGCTAAAGGGGATATGACTCAGAAAATTAAGGTGGATGCCAAAGGCGAAATTGCTGATCTAAAGGAGAATATAAACCTCATGGTGGATTCACTGAACATATTCTCAGATGAGGTGACCAGGGTGGCACGTGAAGTGGGTACCGAAGGTAAGCTGGGAGGGCAGGCGAATGTGCCAAACGTAGCCGGTGTATGGAAAGAGCTTACTGACAATGTAAATACCATGGCCAGTAACCTTACTTCTCAGGTAAGGGATATTGCCGATGTAGCTATAGCTGTGGCAAAAGGTGATATGACTCAAAAGATTACGGTAGATGTAAAAGGTGAGTTCTTAGAACTGAAGGAATATCTGAATCAGATGGTGGACTCACTGAACATATTTGCCAGTGAGGTAACACGTGTGGCTCGTGAAGTGGGCACGGAAGGTAATCTAGGAGGTCAGGCTCGAGTGCCAGGAGTTGAAGGACTATGGAAAGAGCTTACTGACAATGTAAATACCATGGCCAGCAACCTTACCGAGCAAGTACGAGATATTGCCAAGGTGTCAACAGCCGTAGCAAAGGGTGATTTGACAAAGAAAATCTCAGTAAATGTAAAAGGTGAGATACTTGAGCTGAAGGAGAATATCAACCAGATGGTGGATTCCCTGAATATATTTGCTAATGAGGTAACGCGTGTGGCTCGTGAAGTGGGTACAGAGGGTAACTTGGGTAGTCAGGCAAAAGTGCCAGGTGTTGAAGGTGTTTGGAAAGAACTTACTGATAATGTGAATACCATGGGTAGCAACCTTACTGCTCAGGTACGAGATATATCAAATGTGGCAACTGCCGTGGCTGAGGGTGACCTGAGTCAGAAGATTACAGTAAATGTAAAAGGTGAAATTGCTGATCTGAAGGAAAACCTAAACCGAATGGTGGATTCACTTAACGTATTTGCTGAAGAGGTAACTCGTGTGGCGCGTGAGGTGGGTACCGAAGGTAAACTAGGTGGTCAGGCTAACGTACCAGGTGTGGAAGGTGTTTGGAAGCAGCTCACTATGAATGTGAATATCATGGCGAATAACCTGACTACTCAGGTGCGTGGAATTGCAGGAGTAGCAACGGCTGTAGCAAGGGGTGACCTAACTCAAACCATTACTGTAGAGGTTCAGGGAGAGGTTCTAGAGCTTAAAAACATCATCAACCAGATGGTGGACTCACTGAACATATTTGCTGGTGAGGTAACCAGGGTTTCCAGAGAGGTGGGAACTGAAGGTAAGCTAGGTGGTCAGGCCAATGTACCAGGTGTTGAAGGTATTTGGAAGGAATTAACCATGAACGTGAACACCATGGCTAGCAACCTTACCTTACAAGTGCGAGATATTGCCCAGGTAGCAACCGCAGTGGCGAGAGGTGACCTGACTAAAAAGATTACAGTGGATGTAAACGGAGAGTTAGCAGTATTGAAAGAAAACCTCAATAAGATGGTGGACTCACTTAACGTATTCTCCAGCGAGGTAACTCGTGTGGCACGTGAGGTGGGAACTGAAGGTAAACTAGGTGGTCAGGCTAATGTACCGGGTGTAGAAGGCGTATGGAAGCAACTGACTGAAAATGTAAATATAATGGCGAACAACCTTACCACTCAGGTGCGGGGGATTGTTCGATTAGTAACGGCGGTATCGAAAGGAGATTTGACTCAAAAGTTCACCTTGGATGCCCGAGGTGAGGTAGCTGAGCTGGCAGAAACAATCAACTCAATGGTGACTATGCTTAACTCCCTAGCTCAAGAGGTAAGTAGGGTGGCAAGAGTGGCTGGTACGGAAGGTAAACTTACGGAACGTGTAGCCATGACCGATATCAGTGGAAGCTGGAAAGAATTGGTTGATACGCTAAATAACCTTTTGGGTTCAATTGTATCACCAGTATTGGAGGTAAGCCGTATAGTACGAGCCATTTCTGAGGGAGATCTTACGCAGAGAGTGGAGATCGCAACTGCTGGAGATATTCATTCTATGTCAAATGCACTTAACACTGCGGTAAGTAATTTGAATACCCTTCTATTGAATATCAACGAGAGTTCGATGGTAGTGGGTGAGTCCTCAGAGGAGATGGCTGCCAAAGGTCTGGATATGAATGAAATTACGGTTGATGTGGCAATCTCTATGCAGGAAATGGCGGAAGGTGCTAAGAATCAGGCGGGTAAAACGGATCAGGCCTTTAAATTGATAGAGGAAATCATGACCGTGACTGAAGAGACGGCACGAAAAGCAGAAATTGTGAACAATGCTGCAGCACTGGGTGTGAACACTTCTCAGATGGGTATGAAAACGGTTTCGCAGGTGGTGAAAAACATGGAGCAAATTTCTGCTTCAGCAGCTTTAACTACAAAAACCATTGAAATCTTAAGTGAGCGTTCTCAGGAAATTTCTAAATACCTTGGTGTAATCACCGACATCTCTGCTCAAACCAACCTACTTGCACTTAACGCAGCGATCGAGGCTGCTCGTGCAGGAGAAGCAGGTAAAGGTTTCGCCGTAGTAGCGGAAGAGATCAGAAAACTTGCTGAGGGTTCCAGGAAGTCTGCTAATGAAATTGAAACACTGGTAGCAGATGTAAAGAAAGATTCATCGTCTGCATCTACGGCTATTGTTAATATGACAGAGATGGTTGATAAAGGTAAGCAAGCTACATTCGAAGCCACGGAAGCCTTTAAAAACATTGCTGATTCAAGTAGTAAAACATTGGAAACAGCAGAAGACATTAAGGTGGCCACTGAGTTACAAAAGAAAAAGATTTCTGATGTAGTGAAATATGTGGAAGAGGTAGTGGATATCGCTGAACAAACAGCTTCTACCACGGATGGTGTTGCTACTACAGCTCAGCAATTATCTATTTCAATGGAAGAGTTTACTGAGTCTAGCCAGAACATGAAATTCATTGCAGAAGACTTACAGATGGGTATTGCTGCGTTCAGGTTATACCAAAATAATAATGGCGACTACTTCTCTCCACAGATTATTAGTAAAAGGGCTAATATTAGCGTGTCTCGAAGAACAATAAGAGAGGTTTCTCCTAAAACCAGTTCGAGCGTGCTAAAGGGAACTTCCAGTACTTTGAATAAAGGTGGTAATCAAAGTAGAGCTATCTCATCTCCATCCAAGAGATTGATGGCGTCTAAAATGTCAGATGCTAAGGAAAAGCCGGCAGAGAAACCAAAATCTACAAAGGCATCCGCAGCGACCAAAAAGACAACTGCTACACCTAAGAAAGATTCGACTTCTACACCTCGATCTAAAAAAGTGACAGGTACTGGTTCGAAGACTACTAAGCCAGCTACGACTAGAAAGAACACCAAGGGAGGTAAGAAATAGCCATGAGTGTAAAGGAGGTTGCAGCAAAGGCTAAAAAAGTCAAAGAAGAGCAGAGCTACCAGTTCGTCACGTTTGTCTTGGGTGGTGAGCACCATGCTGTTAAAATAGAGCATGTGAAGGAAGTGGCTGTTACGCCAAAAGTTTCTAAAATGCCTCGCACACCTTCTTTTATTAAGGGGGTGGCTAATGTGAGAGGTGAACTTATTGCCATTGTTGATTTAGAGGAGCGTTTCAATATGAAGCCGGTTCTTAGTTTAAATAGTGGTTTAAATAGTAAAACCTATACCATTGTGATAGATGCTGACACTTACACCATAGGTTTCACAGTAAATGAAGTTCCTAATACATTGATTTTAACTGATTCTCAAATCGATCGCTCAGCTGATGTGGTAGAGAAAGCGAAAATAAGAAACAGGTTTATTGATGGTGTAGGGAAGGCTGTAGGAGGTGATCTCATTATCCTCCTTGATATTCTTAAAGTATTGTCAGAAAGTGAAATAAGACAGATATCAAAATAATTATTGTTAAGAAAATAAGTTATGAGTAAAAACATTCTAGTGGTCGATGACTCTTATTACATGCGCGCAGTTTTGAGAATTATTCTTGAAGATGCGGGATATACTGTGGTAAATGAAGCGGCCAGCGGACAAGAGGCTATTCAGTGCGCAAAGGACGATCAGCCTGATCTGGTAACATTAGATTTAATTTTACCTGATAATTCCGGTCTCGATGTTTTAAAAACAATCAAACAGAACAGACCAGACCAGAAAGTAGTAGTGGTAAGTGCCGTGGGGCAAGAGAGTATAGTAAAGCAGGCGGAAGAAATAGGTGCTGCAGCTTACATTACAAAACCTTTTGAAGATGAAGAGGTGGTGAAAGTAATTAACAACGTCTTCATGTAGGTTCATGACTAATCGAGAAAAGGAACTAAGAGCAATATTTCTGGCTGAAACACAGCAGAGCTACGATCAAATTTCATCTGGCATTGTTAATCTGGAGAAATCACCAGGCAACGAAGAGTTGATTGCTGATATCTTCCGGTTACTGCACAATATGAAGGCCAATACGGCTGCGATGAAACTTGATGCTATCTCCACTTTAGCTCATGCGTTGGAGAATGTTTTTAGTGCCATTCGAGATAAAGAAATTACTTTTCAAGGGAATAATACCTCTGTCATCTTCAGAGGTATAGATCACATGGGTTATTTGATTACTAATATCAACGAGCCCAAATTACAGGAGGTAGATGCTGATTTGATTAATCAGATCAATGCCATTATTCAAAACGAGCCTACAGAGTTAATAAAGATTGAAGAAGAAAAGAGTGAATTTACATCAAGTAAAATTCATTTTTCAGACACGGTTTCCATTTCTTTAAAGCGTCTGGATGATCTCCTGAACCTTGTTGGAGAGTTAAATACTGGTAGAGATTTACTGGTGCAATTCGCAGAAGCTGCCAATAATCCACAAGTGAGCAATAATATTTCAAACATCTTTCGTATTGCTGACCGCATACAGGAAAGTATCATGACGGCCAGATTGGTAACGGTGAGCTCATTGTTTAATAAATTTCCTCGTATAGTTCGTGATATAGCTACTAGTGAAGGCAAGAAGATCAACCTTGTTCTAGAAGGTGCAGATACTACTATTGATAGAAATGTGCTCTCCGTGATTTCAGATGTTATGATTCACCTGATAAGAAATGCTGTGATCCATGGCATTGAATCAACGGAGGAAAGGGCAAAACATGGAAAGAAAGAAGAAGGTTTATTAAGGATTAAAGCTACCAGCGAAAAGGGGCAGGTTATTATTTCTACTACTGATGATGGTCGTGGAATAGATCCCAGTGCCATTAAAAAGAAGGCAGTTGATAAAAAACTGATCACTCAGCAAAAGGCTAAATCTTTAAATGATGATGAGGCCCTGGGTTTACTTTTCATGTCAGGATTCTCCATGGCTTCTAAAATAACAGAGTTTGCAGGCCGCGGCGTAGGGTTAGATATCGTGAAAAATGTAATTGACTCCATTGGTGGCGATCTTAAAATCCTCTCAGAGGTTGGTAAGAAAACCACCTTTAAGATGTCGTTACCTATATCACTTTCAGTGAAAGCGGCGCTATTATTTAAAGTAGATCAGGACCATTTTGCAGTTCCATTGCTGAATTTGTTTTCGGTGCATACCGCTAAGCAGCAGGAAATACATCATCTAAGCGGTGAGCTTATACTGGATTATAGAGAAGAAAGGATTCCACTCATTTATTTACATGATTTTCTGTTTTCAGAAGAGCCCAATGTGAATATGATCAACCTCAGACGTGAGGCCATTGATATAGTTATAGTTTGGTATAACAACCGGAAGTATGGCCTTATTGTAGATCAGATGTATAGGCAGCAGGAGATAATGATTAAACCATTACAGAAGCCATTGGATGACAGTGAGTTATTCAGTGGCATAACCTTGCTTAGTTCTGGTGAGATATGTTATGTGCTGGATGTGGCCAGCATTGCGAAAATTTATGAACAAAGAGAGAGTACAGTACAATTTTAATTAGCATGATGCTTTTACATAATATGACTTCACTGGAAAAAGATATATTAAAGGAATTGATGAATATCATTTTGGCCAAGGCGGCTGATTCTTTTGCGAAAATTTCAAAAGAAGAGGTGTTGATCAATGTTCCTGAGCTGAAAGAAGCCGAAAGCAAGACGGCGCTTGAAGAGCTCCTAATTCAAAATAACGTAGAAGTCATTATTCAGTCCGAGGTAAAGGGAGATATTTATGCTCATACTTTATTGCTGTTTTCTGATGAACACATGAGCAAGGTTGAATCCATATTCTTCAAAAGAATTCAACCTTCTAAAAAAATGAGAGAGTCACTGCTTTTGGAATGGAGTAATATCCTTACAGGCACTATGGTGACTCATCTGGCCAATTTCTTGAAGGTAAATATTTACGGTTCAGTGCCAATGCAACCCATTTATAGGGATTCTTTAAAGGGGAATGAGCTGCTTTTAGATTTAGATGTAACACGCCCAGTGCTATTTACAGTTAATGCACTATTTATGCCGAGTGAAAGCCAAATAAGTCTGCCTATGATTCTCATATTTGACATTCCAAATATGGAAAAGATTTTACACCTTATAAGAGAAATTAACAAGGATGATTTCAGGCTGCTAAAACTGTAGTTTACCGGCATCCATCCGTTGAATTCATGAATATTTACCTTATTTTAGCAATGTTAAACTAAAACGTGAACTACTATGCCAGATATATTATATGATGAGGTGCCTTCACTAAATTTGAATGATTTCACAGGTGGAGACGAGGCTAAAAGAAAGAAGTTTGTAGAGGATCTAGGGAATGCTTACAATAATATAGGTTTTGTAGCTATCAAAGGGCATTACCTTACTGATGAACTTTCCGAGAAACTTTATGCGGCTATTAAGAAATTCTTCTCTCTGGCTGACGGAGTAAAAGAGAAATATGAAATTCCTGGCTTAGCAGGTCAGCGCGGTTACATTGGAAAAGGGAAGGAGCATGCTAAAGGTCGTAAGACTGGTGACTTAAAGGAATTTTTCCATGTAGGTCAGGAAGTGACAGATGGAGACCCGATAAAAAGTGAATATCCTGATAACGTAAGTGTGGATGAGGTTCCGGAGTTATTGGAGATAGGTGTAGAAGTTTACAAAAGACTAGAGCAGACCGGAGTTGAGATGTTAAGAGCGATAGCCCTTTATCTTGGCCTTGAGGAAAATTATTTTGATAGCAGAGTAAAGAATGGTAATAGCATTTTAAGACCAATTCATTACTTCCCTATAGAAAACCCTGATGAGGTCCCTGATGATGCCGTTAGAGCAGCTGAACATGGAGATATAAACCTTATTACCTTGTTAATGGGTGCAAGTGCAGATGGATTGCAAGTGTTAAGAAGAGATGGAGAGTGGATTCCTATTACTGCGCTTCCTGAGCAGCTTGTAGTGAACGTAGGAGACATGCTTGAAAGGTTAACTAATAAGAAATTGAAGTCTACTATTCACAGAGTGGTGAACCCTCCAAAGGATCAGATGACCACTTCAAGATATTCTATCCCGTTCTTTATGCACCCAAGATCTGAAATGGATCTTACTTGTTTGGATAGCTGTATTGATGCGAATAATCCAAAAGAGTTTGAAGATATTACTGCTGGTGAATTTTTAAATCAAAGACTGGCAGAGATAGGGCTTAAAAAGTAAATTTTAACTCTTGTTTAAGCGAGTTAGATATTTCATTTTCCTGAGGGACGTTCTCTTATTGGCTGTTAGTGCTTTTGGCGGCCCTCAGGCTCATATAGCCATGATGTTTGACCTCATGGTGAAGAAAAGAGGATATCTAACGGAGGAAGATTTGATCGAGTTAAATGCTCTCTGTCAAATACTTCCAGGTCCTACTTCCACGCAAACCGTTACTGCAATAGGTTTTAAAATAGGTGGTCCCAACCTGGCATATTTAACCTTGCTTGTGTGGATGATCCCCGCCGTTACTATTATGACGGTGGCTGGAATTACCATTTCTTCATTAGAATCTACAGAGTTTACCCGTTTCATACAGCCGATGGCCGTAGGTTTTGTAGGCTTTGCAGGCTTAAGGATCTCTCAAAAGGTTATAAAAACTAAGACAGCTGCCATGTTATGGGTGCTGTCATTTATAGCTTCACTGTTCTTCGGTTCAGGGTCACCCTTCGCTTTTCCTATTATGCTTTTAATTGGAGGTGCTTTTACGGCTCTAAAATATAAAGCACAACCTATTGAAGAGAAAAAGGGTATAAAAATCCATTGGGCTAACTTTCTGTTATGGGCAGGATTTTTTGTTTTTATAGCCATAATGGGACATTTCACAAGGTTCCGTCCGGTACTTCTTCTTGAAAACTTTTATAGAAATGGTAGTTTGATTTTTGGCGGTGGGCAGGTGTTAATTCCTTTTCTATATGGTGAGTTCGTTGAGTTCAAACACTATCTTACTTCAGAGCAGTTTTTGTCAGGCTATGCTTTAGTACAGTCAGTACCTGGTCCGGTTTTTTCCTTTTGCGCTTATATCGGAGCTATCTCTATGAATGATTATGGTATCGGCTACCAAATTCTTGGTGCTCTGGCAGCAGCCATTGGTATCTTTCTACCTGGAACGTTCCTCATCTTCTTTGTCATACGTTTTTGGGAAAATCTAAAGAAATATAGGATCGTAAAAGCTTCTCTGGAGGGCATCAATGCAGCTAGTGCTGGTATGGTGGTGTCTGCTGCTATACTTATGTTCTTACCATTGCAGATAAATACCTTAAATATATCAGTAACATTGGCTACGTTCTTACTGCTGGTGTTTACTAAGATTCCGCCGCCAGTAATAATCCTGATTGGTCTTGTAATCGGATTTATATTCTAATTCAACTGATTAACTGATGGCAGTTATGATTATGGAAAGGGCATAAAAAAAGCTCGATGAAAAATCATCGAGCTTTTTTTATTTTCTTTATTCTTAACCTAACTTAAATGTGATAGGTAAAATAATTCTTTGCTTAACAGGTTTTCCACGCTGCTTTGGAGGACTCCATTTTGGTGCTGTTTTGATTACTCTAACAGCTTCTTCGTCACAACCAGCTCCGATACCTTTTACTGCTTTTACATCAGTAAGTGAACCATCTTTATCTACAACGAACTGAACGAAAACTTTACCTTCGATACCCATTCTTCTTGCTTGCGCAGGGTATTTAAGCTTATCTCCAACAAATTTGTAGAATGCTGGATACCCACCAGGAGGCATTGCAGGATCTTCAACAATTTGGAAGATTTCTTCAGCAACTTCTTCTTCAGGAGCCTCTTCTACAATAATGTCTTCAATTACTTCTTCTTCGGTAATTTCCACATCAAGGTCCACATCAATTTCTTCTTCGATTTCCTCTTCATCTGGTACCTCAATGATTTCAGGCTGCTGCACCTTTGGTGGTGGGGGAGGTGGCTGTTCTGTTGGTGGAATTTCCAACAAATCTTCAAAATCATCGCTCGCTTGACTTATGTCTAACTGCTCACCGTCATCGTATTTTTTGAATTCAAATGCAAAAACTACGAGACTCATGGTAAGCAACAGACCTATGTTGAAGAAAAGACCTGATTTTCCTCTTAAGTCAGCTTTTTTAGTCTTTTTAGCTTCCATTATTAGTTGTTTCTACTCGTTTTTCTATTAAAAATTAAATGAGTCTATTACCCAAATATACAAAATTAAATTAATTACTGAGTTAAGTTCTCAGCTTATTCATTATGTAGAACAAAGATAATCCCAATAAAGATCCCGCTGTGTTGGCAATGGCATCATACAGATCCATAGATCTGCCAGGAATTAGGCTCTGAACCATTTCTATAGCGATACCATAGACCACAGAGAAAATCACGCCTACAAGCACAGCCAGAAGAATTTTAGCTTCTGATTTTGGGTGATAAAATACACCATTTATGAGTAGGAAGGAGAGCACAAAAAAGATGAAGGCATGTCCTAACTTGTCATAATCAAAAAGTGCTACATCGGGTACGGATTCTCCAGGCGTAAGCGTGAGCACTAATATTAGTATAGCCCAGGCTGCGGCACCTATGAGGTATTTATTCAATTATCCTCCGATTATATCTTTGTACTCATCTGCAGATAACAACTCAGCAGTGTCAGCATCAGTAATCTTTACTTTAATCAACCATCCTTTTTCGTAAGGATCTTCGTTGATAAGCTCAGGAGATGATTCTAGCTCCTCGTTCACTTCTTCTACAGTACCAGTAATAGGCATAAATAGATCAGAAACGGTTTTTACAGCTTCCACTGTACCAAATACTTCACCTTGCTCTACTTCTTCGCCTTCAGTTTCAATGTCAACATAAACAATGTCGCCAAGCTCGCCCTGTGCGAAATCAGTGATACCAATTGTGGCAGTGTCACCGTCAATTTTCACCCACTCGTGATCTTTAGTATACTTTAATGATTCTGGTATGTTCATAGTTCTAGTTTTAATTTTCTGCACCAAAAATACATTCTAATTTTTTAATGCTAAAATTTTACTGAGCTAAACTAAATCTTAATTGAAAACCAGCTCTTGTAGTAGTACGTCTGTAGGTAGATGATATCTTAGGTTCGTTGATACTTCTCTCAAAGTAGAATTGAATATTTAACTTTTCATTCAATACATAATTGATGTTTGGTCGTAGTTGGAAGTTGAGATTTCCATCTGTGATTGTGTTAGTATCATCAATTTTTCTTTGAATAGTTTGTGTATCTCTTACAGTCACATTCATTCTAAATGTCAGGTCATTTTTAAGTGTAATTACTCGTCCTTGAGACTTGAATGGTAGTTTGAAATTTGATTTGGTAAAACCAACTTCAAGCACTACATCATTACTTTTCACCTCTGTTACCTGTGCGTTAGTTACCTGCAGGGCTACATCTCTACTTACTTTATATTCTGCCCTTACAGACATTCTGCTTTTCGTTCTAACATTTACACCTATAAGTGGAGAGAATTGCTCTCTAATGATAACCTGGTCAATAATATACTTCGGTTTTACATTGCCATCTATTTCTTGTGAAAATTGATCTCTATTGTATGATTCAATGTCGTTTTCAAGTCCTAGTCCATCAGAATAGGTTACTTCATTTACATAGTTAGAGATAGTATAATCTGACTGATAACCGTGGGTGATACTTATTGATTGGAAAATATTTGCCAACGCCTTGATTTTACCTAACCCTGCATAGTCGATTCTCCAGTTCGGTAATGGCGTACTAGGGAAAGGACTTAGACCTGTGCTTGAAACATCCTTACCTGAGTAGGCAGCCATAAACGCCGGTATAAGAACATCCTGAGAGTTAGTGTCATACTTTAGCCCTGTCTCTTGCTCAAATCTTCTTAAGATTTCCTCTCTGTTTCTTTCAAAGTCTTGGAATACAGGAGAGTTGTTCTGATCATCATCTTTTTGGAATGCTGACTTGATGGCAATATAGGAAATGGAGTAAGCTCCGCCTCTGTTTCTTGATATACCTTCAAATACGCTTAGGGTATCATTATAATGGAATATTTCCTGATAAGAGCTACTCTTAGTTTTCTGTATGTCCAGTTGTATTTTTAGATCTTTAAATGGCTCCAGATTACCCTTGATGTTATAATCTACCGTCTGGGTTTGGGTAAATGGCGTGGTGAGTTCCGGATTTCTGGTGATAAGACCTTCTCTGGCTAATCTCGTTCTGATTGAAGGATCTTGAGAACCTAAAATGAATCCCCAACCAGGCTCATTAAAGCTGCTGTCCATACCGAATAAGAAAGGCTGCCCCGTATATCCAGGTAACATGGTTCCTTCTCTAAGCGAATAAGTACCATTCACAGATCTTAAAGACATTAATAATCTGAAAAATCCTTTAGCTAGTTTGTTCTCAGACTTCTGAGTTTGGGTAGTATCTGCCTTTTGGTTGGGTCTTAGGGAGCTTCTTCTGTTATTCTTTGGAGGAGAATTTATTTCTTTAAGGAAGTTAACCTTATTATAAAGTTTAACCATATCAAGCTTTCCTCTTACCGTGTTATCTCTGCTGTTTTGAAGGGTATTACCAAAATTCAAATTTTGATCGTCAGGATCGGTATATAACGGACCTGCTTTCCAGTTAAACCCTACTTGATATTGATAGTCAGTATCTAACCAATCAGTAAGTGGAATTTTATCCAGCGGAAGACTATAATTAGCACTGATGCTCTGGTCGAAATTTTTCATTCTACCTAAGTGCTTTAAGTTGGTCATGATTGAATCCTGATATTCTCCAGACGAGATAAATCGGTTGCTTTCTGATTGACTAAAGCCACCGTTAGGGTCTGAATCCGGCTCATCAATTACCGCGGCCGCTCTAGCGGAGTAATCAATGCTGAGGCTCTTAGTTAAATCCCACTGAAGGTTATAGCTTCTATTGAAGTAGAAATATTTTTCAAAGTTGGTTTGCTGAATAACGTTCTCACTGTTTCTATAAGCAGTTTTTTCTAACCTTCTTTGTAATTCACCCCTTACACCGATGCTATTAGGCAAGAAATTGACATTAAAATCTTTAATCAGTTGCAAGTACTTAGACTTTAAGAACTTTGAATTTTTGAATGGCTCCCAGGGTTCTATTTGCGTGCTGTAGTTATAAGCTACGGCTGCATTATAGTTTTTAAATAATTGCTGCTCCAGGTTAAAGTTGCTACGCTCCATTTCACTGTAAGCATAGCTGAAAGAAAGGTTCTCTATGTCATATATATGTTTCTTGGCATCTGGTTTTACCTTGACCTTTCTGACGTTTGTGAAGTTGATACTTTTCCTGGTGGTGATGTCTGTTGTCATCTTTTCATATTCTCTTTTACTCTCCTCGTCTTCAAAATCTAACAAGGAAGCTTCCAGGGTTATGTCAGGGTTTGCTGGGTCGTACTTTGGCTTAATAGTAGTCTTTTCATAGCTGACATACATCGGTATTTTTAAACCAAGTTGCTCTGGCAAAAGCTTATCTACGTTTACATTAGCAGATACATCATAAGCTGTAGTTTCTTCTCGAGTTCTCTCGGCTATTTTTGATTGTAAACCACCAAAACCAAAAGTAGTATGTCTGGCAGTTGCTGTAATATTAGCGAAGTCAGCCAACTTGGTATTTAATGTCGCATTTGCCGCCCAACCTTTAGTTCTGTCAAAGTCCGTAACACGCAATTCGTTGGCCCAAATACATATATCCTGGTTTTGTCCATCGTCTTTGGTATTCCTTACCCCAATGGTTAGCCAGGTGATGGCACTCATATCAGGATTTCCTCTTAGTCGTAGTCTATGTTGATCATCTAGTTCTTTAGGACCATTTAAAGGATATAATTCTCTTATTGAGACACCATCTCTTGCCCTACCTGCTTTTAAAGCATACAGTTGATCGACATCCAGATCAATCTCATTGGCAGCTGGCCAGATAGATTCCGCAGTTTCGGATCCTTTAGGGGTAATTTTAAGAGGCACTTCTATTTCGTAATAGTTAGAATCTACATCAGAGCCTAGTCTTAAGAATGCTGTTACTTCATCATCTTCAGCTATCTCACTATCAGCATGGAAGAACATTTTAATTCTACCATAGTTGATCAGGTCAAGTCCTACTTGCTTAAAAGCAGCACCAGCATGACCATCTTCTAAGCCATCTACACAAATTTGAAGTGATTGCTCATTTAATCTTCTTTGTAATGAAGATGTATTGTCTCTATCTCTATTTAATCCTGGAGGTAAAACATAAGGAGACATAGTTTCGCTACCACTACCATTTTCCTCAACGTTTACCACGGATACTGTTAGGTTATCATAACCTAGGTTTTGATCAGACACAGAACCAAAGTCAGGGTCTTCTATTGGTGAGTTATATTTTCTCCATCTACTGGCTACAAATCTGAAATTTACCATTCTCAGTACCACAGGCTCTTGCCAGTCAGTAAGGTAAGTTCTTATGTATTTTATGGATTTGAAGCCTGATATTTCTCCGTAAGTTGGCAGGTTAGCCTGTCTGATCGGAATTCTAAATAGATACCAGTTTACTCCATCTTCGGTAGTTGCCTGATCTACCACATATTTATTGCCTTCGAGATTTCCTGGGTCCAGGTCTACTTTGTACTCATAGTATTCTTCTAGAGAGCTAAGTGTATTATCGTTATTAAGATCTTCGTTATCAGGAATGGTAGTGGCGGACGGTGTATAAAGTGAATTCTGACTAGAAACCACAGGAGAGTTATTCTCCAGACCATTATAATTCTTATATCTTTCTAAAAGACCTGCATTTCTGCTGTCTAAATCATCACCTAAGAAGTAATTGAAATTATCAGCTGCCGGGTCTTCAAGTTGTCTGAACTTATCTGGGTATTGAGAGTAAGATCTTTCTTTCTCATCACTCATACCATTAAGACCAACATCCTGATTACCGCGTGACGATTCAGAGTTGTCAAACGCATTAGTTAAATACTGCTGATCGGTTACATAACCCCAAGGGTCTGACTCAGAAACACTTGTCGGATTTTCGAATGAATAGCCACTAGCCGGTAATCCATTTTCAAAGGCATGTTTTTTATCTGGAATTACGTCTTCAGATATACTTCCAAGGTTGAAGAAAAGATCACCACCGGTACTGTTAGGTTTTACATTACCTCGACCATCATCAATATTACCATTTGGTCCATTGATAAACGGATCCATTAGCCAAAATTCGATGTACTCAATGTTTGCCTTATCAAAATCTACCTCAGATCTGATGGCACTAGTCATACCACCCCAGTTGTTTCTGATAGCAGATGGACTAGTGAATATCCCTTCGTTGTTAGTCTCGCCCGTGTTAAAGTTATATTGACCTCTTTCTGCCGGGTAGTAGGCAATGTCAAAAGTCTGCTGAATATTAATGATATTACGATCGAGGTTAGGGAAAATTTCCTGAGGAATAACCTGTCTAATGTAGTTGTTTTGCAAAGCCTCGTCAGTAATGTTGCTAGGCTTTCTTCTATCGTTTCGGTAGAATAAATTGTCAATTGTATACCAGGCAATCTTACCTCTTCTGAATCCATTCTCTAAACCAGACTGGTCACCATTAAATCTTTGGCTATTGGTGTTAGGTGTCGAAGCGAGCTTCCAACTGGTAGGGTTACTCAATGAATATGGTGTTGCTGAGTTCTCAAAATCATCAATGTACGATGTTCCTTCGCCATCTATGATGTTTGATGTACCTGGAATTAACTGAGCAAACTCTGCATTAAATGATATACTTGATGGTTCTTTGGTTTGAATAAGGGGAAGCTTATCCAACATTTTGGTTAAGAATCTTGACTCTTTCTGCACGTTGATGTCAAAACCATATTTAGTGTTTCTGGTAGGCTCGCTACCTACGCTGATTCTTGAGATCAATGGCCTCTCGTTAAGGTGCAGTAAAGTGGCACCTATTGTGATATCATCGTCAACTTTATAATCTAATCGAGTTCCTAATAGCGTTCTTGACTGGAAGTTGAAAAGATCGGCTTTTTCGTAAGAGATTGTGATTTCCTTCCCGGAATTTAATACACCTTCATTCAAAATATTAACCTTTCCAAAAGTATAATCTACCTGATAATCAACCCCTTCCTGTAGTGGCGATCCCCCAGCAAAAACTTTAACGGATCCCTCGGCAATGTTAAATCCAGGGATAACAATTTCCGTGGAAGAGCCGGCCTGGTATCGACCTACGATGACATATTTATTTTTTGTGGTAACTAACTCAGCGTCATTTTTAGTGCTATTGTAGAGCTCATCATAAACGTATTTGTCTATGAGAGTCTGTTGTCTGGCTCCATCGTCATTTTCAAATTCTTCTCTTAGCGGATCGGCAAACGGCTGCAGGTAAGGGAAGATAATCAAGCCATTGGCTGCGTTAATGGTTACACCTTCCACATAGTCAAAGTTTCCATCGGGTTGTGGATCCTCGTTTTGATTCAGTTTATCTAAGCCTAGTATTCTAATTAAAGGAAACTGGCTGGCAGTGCGGCCTTCTTGTAATTGTGGGTTATCAATACCTGTATTATCATCTCTATAGATTACTCTTAAATCAAAACCTTCTTCAGCGATATTAGAACCAGTAAGGTTATAGATGTTCTTCATCATCAGATCCCAGGTAGGTATATCTTTGCCAGACTGATCTGTGATACTGATTTTTTTAGGTCTTAATAGTTTAAGGTAAACAGCATCATCTTCTGGTAGATTACTGTAGTCGGTAGATAATTCACCAACAGTATAAGACTGGTTTCTGTAATAATATTGATAGGCCACAGCCAGAGCTTCATCGTTTTGTAGCTTCCTGTTTAAGGTGATATACCCTAGAGCAGGATCGAAGGTATATTCACTTGGGTCTAGTTTCCTTGCACTATTTATCTTCTCATAATCTAGGCCTTCTTTTAGAGGTGTTCCGAAAAGTGAATTTCCAAGATTATTAAGTTCTCCATCTATGGCGTCAGACGATCGGTTTAAGTTTTGAAGTTCGCTCCAAAGAGAGTTAGCGTTGTTGGTGTTAGCCTCAACATTGGTTGTATTATAGGCTCTATATAAATTTTCTGAATTGGGCTCAGCTAAATCCATAAGTCCCACTACATCTCTTAATGTCTGAGTATCTCCATTTCTTTGGGCAATGTAAACCTCTACTCTGGTTACTCTTACTCCAGAATTTACGTTTGGAATAGTATTTAACCACTTTTCATAGTTGTCTCTGAAGAAATGGCCTAAGAAAAAGTGTCTGTTTTCATCATAGTTAGATCCCTGGATCTCAAATTCTCTTCCCTGAGCACCTGTTCCACCATCTATAGTGATAGACTCTGATTTACCTCTTTGAGTAGAGGCTACGGTAGTAACATATAAATCACCAAACTGCATTTGAGCTTTTACACCAAAAAGGTTCTGAGCTCCTGTAATCAGGCTATTATTTAGAGGAAGGCTAACATTACCTATTTCTAGTTTCTGAAGGATATCTTCCTCATAACCAGTGTATTCTACCTTTAAGTTGTTTTCAAAGTCAAAGGAATTGTTGTTGTCAAAATTGGCCGTTACCTGTAGTTTTTCACCGATCTTACCTACCACATTCATGCTGATCTGCTGATCAAATTCAAAACCACCACTTCTTTGCTGGCGGATTGGAATGTTTGGGTTATTAATTCTTTGCCATCTACCTCCAAAATCTAAGGTCACAAAACCTCTGGGGATGATTTCTACATAGGTTCCACCGAAAATTCTATCGAAGATAGGACTTACATAGATAGGTGGAATTAAATTTCTACCACTCACGGCACTTTCTCCATCTAAACCTTCAGATCTGCCTTTCCAATACTGCTTTAGTTGCTGACGTTCCTGATATTGTTTGAACTCCTCAAAAGTCATCGAAGAAGTAGGGCGGTAGTTGATATCACCAATTTTTTCATAAATGGTGTAATTCATGCTGGTGTCTATTTCAACATCCAGCTTTAAACTTGCAGGATCTTCTAAAAGGAGAGGAGAAGGACTTGTTGTATTACTAAACGGATCACCAAATCTGTCTTTTGGCTGATATGTAGGTTTTCTGGTTGGCGCATATGGCTGATTTTGTATGGAATCCTGCTTAACAGAATCCTGTCTTGTGGTGTCTTGCTCTTGGAATAAAGCATATTCTAAATCCTCAATGGTTTTAAAATCTAAATTCTTTGAGTTAACGGAATAGTCTATTCCTACCCAAATCACAAAAGCACATAATACAGCGAATAGCGATTTATGAAATCTCCTTAATATCAAAACTATAAGTCGGTTTGGTCAGGCGTTTTTTAATGAAAGCTTGATTAATTCTTCCAATGTAATTGTATTTCCTGAATTTTTCAGGATACGGTCTATACTTTTTTTCGGCCGCGGTTTTATTAATGCCAAGCGTTGTCAACGCGGATAACGCTTCAGATTTGATAGTATTGTGTGGTGTTGGTTTTAATTCTTCAGAGTTTTCGATTAAAGCATCTTTTTTCATTTTATCCTTTAATTCTAATATGATTCTCTGAGCGGTTTTGTTACCAATACCTTTTACACCTTGAATGGTCTTTACCTCTTCATTTAAGATAGCTTGTTTTAATTCTGAGGCAGAAAGAGATGATTGGATCATTAAGCCAGTGCTTGGACCTACTCCGGAAATGGATATTAGGTTTAAGAACATCTTCTTGTCCTTTTCATCAGCAAAGCCATACAAAGTGTGTGAGTCTTCCTTTACGTGTAGGTAAGTATGTAAATGAATACTCTCTTCATTTTTAATATGGGAATAGGTACCAAGTGAAATATTCACGTGGTACCCAATTCCGTTAACATCTATTACTACATAAGTAGGGTCCTTATAGGCTAATTTCCCTTTTAAATAGGTGATCATGTTGTAGGGTGGTTTTTATGGTATGATTGTGCATCTACCACAGCTATTGCAGCCATATTTACTATTTCTCTGATAGAACTGCCCAGCTGTAGAATATGAACAGGCTTATTCATTCCCAATAGGATCGGTCCTATAGCTTCTGCTCCTCCAATTTCCATTAGGAGTTTATAAGCAATATTACCAGAGGCCAGGTTAGGGAAAATTAAAGTGTTTGCACCTTTTTCAGCTAATGAGCTAAATGGATAATTACTTTTTTGTATTTCAGTATTTACAGCAACGTTGGCCTGAATGTCCCCATCTATGATAAGATCGGGGAATTTTTGTTTCGCCAGTTCTACCGCTTTTTTCGTTTTTGCAGGTATGGTACCCTTACTGCTACCGAAGTTTGAATATGACAATACCGCAATACGAGGTTCTATATCAAAGAACTTTACTCCGCGGGCCGTCATACCAATGATGTCTACAAGCTCTTCCGGCGTTGGGTCTACATTTACCGTGGTATCTGCGAAGAAGAAAGTACCTTTTTTATTAGCAATGATATACATACCCGCCACTCTTTTTACCTGCGGCTCCATACCAATGATTTGAAGAGCGGGTAAAATAGTTTTAGGGTAATCTTTAGTAAGACCTGAAATCAAAGCATCGGCTTCATCATTTTCTACCATCATAGAACCGAACATGTTTCTCTCTCTCATTAGCTTCTTAGCTTCATAAAGAGTTACTCCTTTTCTGTTGCGCTTCTCATAATATGCTTGCGCATATTTTTCAACTTTCTCGCTCTCTTCCGCAGTATCAATAATAGTGCATTCTTGTAAATCTAATTGATGTTCTTCAATGAGCTGCTGTATGGCAGTTCTGTTACCCAAAAGAATAGGAAAAGCAATTTTCTCATCTTGAAGAACTTGAGCAGCCTTAAGAATTTTAAGATCATGCGCTTCAGCGAAAACAACACGCTGTGGATCTTTCTTGGCTCTGCTGATCACTCGTGACATCAGCTTTTCGTCAATCCCTATCCTTTGCTGTAACTCTACATGATATTTGTCCCAGTCATTAATAGAAATTCTGGCTACACCTGAATCCATAGCGGCTTTGGCTACAGCAGGAGAGATAGTAGTAATCAAGCGTGGATCAAGTGGCTTAGGAATAAGATATTCCTTGCCAAATTGAATCTTATTATCTCCATAAGCTTTGTTTACCAGTTCAGGTACTGCCTGCTTCGCCAGGTCAGCAATGGCATGCACAGCTGCTAACTTCATTTCTTCATTGATGGAAGTGGCTCTTACATCTAAGGCACCTCTAAAAATATATGGGAATCCAAGCACATTATTTACCTGGTTAGGATGATCAGATCTACCTGTAGCCATGATAATATCATCTCTGGTATCCATAGCCACATTATAACTGATCTCTGGGTTTGGATTGGCTAAAGCAAATACAATCGGATCTTTGGCCATCGCTTTGATATCTTCTGGTTGAAGGATATCTCCTACAGATAAACCAAGGAATAGATCAGCACCCTTGATAGCTTCTTGCAAGGTGTCAAGCTCGGTGTCCGAAGCAAATTCAGCTTTTGTTTCATCAAGGTTAGTGCGCTTTTTGTTGAGCACACCCTTGCTGTCACACATGATTATGTTCTTTTTGCTTGCGCCTAATGCAATGTAAAGCTTTGCACAGGCAATGGCAGCAGCACCTGCTCCATTAACCACTATTTTAATTTCATCGATTTTTTTATCAATGATTTCCAAAGCGTTCAGTAGGGCAGAGGCAGAGATGATGGCCGTTCCGTGCTGATCATCGTGCATCACAGGGATATTCATCTTATCTCTCAGCTCTTGCTCTATTTTAAAGCTTTCTGGTGCTTTTATATCTTCAAGGTTGATGCCACCAAAAGTTGGCTCCAGTGATTTTACAATCTCAATGAACTTGTCAGGGTCTTCCTCATTTATTTCAATGTCGAACACATCTATACCTGCAAACTTTTTGAAAAGTACCCCTTTACCTTCCATTACTGGTTTAGAGGCGTCGGCTCCAATATTTCCCAGACCTAAAACGGCTGTTCCATTGGAAATTACACCAACAAGATTTCCTTTAGCTGTGTATTTATAAGAATCGTCTTTATTCTTTTCTATCTCTTTACACGGTTCTGCCACACCTGGAGAATAAGCAAGTGCTAAGTCTAGCTGCGAGCTTAATGATTTGGTAGGAACCACCTCAATTTTACCAGGCTGGTTTTGCATATGGTAATTGAGAGCGTCTTCTTTTCTTATTTTTATAGCCATAAATTCTGATTAGCAAAGTAAAAAAATAGGCAAATTATCTCTCGCTGCTTTCAGTGATTATGCCACTGAAAGCAGTTAGAGGGGATAAATTGCCTCTTGTAAATGTAAAGGTACGAATAAAGTTAGTTAGCCGAAGCTTGGGCAGCGCCTTTTGTATCGAAAGTAGATAAAATTACATCCATCTCCCTCATGAATTCACGCTGATTTTTACCCGGACTGTAAACAAAGCCTTCGATGTAGTAAATGCGGTTGAGTTCCTCATCTAGGATAATGTAGCTAACAAACGGACCACCCATAGTTACAGTATTGGTTCTCCAGATGCCCTTCATCTTCATGGCATATTTACCTTTGAAGGTAAGCTGCTCAGTAGTTACAGGTACCATAGGAACATTGGTTTCGGTAACCAAATAAGAATCTGGCTCTTCAGGGTCACCGAAAAGTTGTTGTTTAGCAATAGAGTCTCTCAGGTGAATAACACCCTCTTGAGTGAACACATTTTCTGAAGTATAAGGAACATAACTGATGAAAACATTTTTGTCATTTTCAGAATTCATCTGTCTAAACCAGATGAAACCCTCTTCTTCTACTACTAGTTTGTAGGCAAAAGGTAATTGCAAGGTGCAGTCATGCTTTTTCTCCAACATCTCTGTTAAACCTTTTGGCGTGTTAGTGAAAAGCTTGCTTTTGAGTCTCTCTTCTTCCGCTTTGTTGAAGTAATCTTGAAGACTTGATTTATTTGCTTCGATGTTTTTTGTGAGTTGATCAGAGCTTTGACCAAACAGATACATTATTTTTTGTCCCCTTGCATATTCGTCATTGGCAGTGTAAACAAAAAGATCTTCATTAGACTTAATTTTATCTAAAGATGATTTTGTGAAATAGCTTCTAATGACCTTGCTGCCAGGGTTATTATTGTCCGTGGTCATTACAAAAATGAGGTTCCTCACAGCCTTTAATACACTATTAAATTTGCGAGGGTCCACATGGTTTATCTTAAACATTTGCTCTTCTCTTGGCAAACCACTAACATCCTGCCTGAACGTCGCCCTAATTTGATCTCCTAGTTCACCTTTCCATTCAGCAGAATCCATGATAACTAAAACCTCACCTGCTTTGCCACTGGCATAAGGAAGTAAGTTTTTATTCCTCTTGCCTGATCCGGAACATCCGGCAATTACTAAAATTAGTATTGCCAGTACATTAATATTTCTCATGGTATAGTTTATTGTACGCCTTTGCTAACCGCACTAAGAAAAGTTTGGTTGTAGCTCACGCGATGATTGCTAATAATTAAGTATATAGTAATAACCTGTTTTTGACATTTTAGTCACGCTAAAATGTCAAAAAAGAATGGATTCTGGTAGTTTGAATCTAAAAGATTACTATTTACTAACAATCAATTTTTGACCTGGCTTGATATCGTTAGATTTTAGCTGATTTAATTGCTTTAGCTCAGCGAGAGTAAGGTTATTGAATTTTCTAGATATGTCCCAAAGAGTATCTCCTGGTTGTACTACGTATAGTTTAGCACCGTTAGCTGAAGACACTACCACAGGAGCGGATTGAGCTGGGGCAGGAGCTGAGTATCCATCTCTTGACCATATGGCTAATCTTTGACCTACTCTAATGGTGTTACTTCTAAGGTTGTTCCATTTTTTGATGTCAGAAACCCTTACATTATATCTTTGGGCTATCTTTCCTAAAACATCACCATACCTCACCTTGTATACCACCTTGTCTCTACCATAAGTACTTCCTACGGTGTTTCTTGCAAGATACTCCAGTTCTTTTTTGCCTACTCTGGATGCTGAATCCAAAATAGCTACCATATTCGTTTCAAATTCAGTTTTAATATCAACAGGAACTTTGAATGGGTAATTTTTAGCTGTTTCAGGAATTACATTTCTTCTCAATCCCGGGTTCAGCTTTTGAAGATCATCCAAACAGATGTTTACCTGATTCGCGAATGTTTCGAAATGTAGATAGTTTGAAATGTTCAAGGTATCTACCTCCATGCTATACTCTAAATTATCTTCAAGGAAATTATGCTCATGTGCATAATTCATGATGTAGGCAATGGCTATAAACTGAGGTAAATAAGCTCTTGTTTCTCTATGTAAGTAAGGGTAGATTTCCCAAAATGTCTTTTTATAACCAGATCTTCTGATGGCTTTTCTCACGTTACCAGGCCCAGTATTATATGCTGCAATAGCTAGTTCCCAGTCATCAAACATATTATAAAGCTGCTTTAAGTATCTGCAAGCTGCCTCTGTAGATTTTTCAGGATCCATTCTCTCGTCAAGATACCAATCCTGGTGTAGACCCATGTGTCTACCTGTGAAAGGCATGAACTGCCATAGACCCACTGCTCTGGCTCTTGAAATAGCCACAGGATTTAAGCCTGATTCTACCACTGAAAGATATTTCAGCTCTTCAGGCATATTATGTTTCTTTAGATATTCTTCAAACAGAGGGAAAAATACATTTCTCCTTTGAAGGATCATTTTAGTATAAGCTCGGTCTTTTACTGCGAAATAGTTAACAAAGGCATGTACTCTCTCATTGTAGTGCAAAGGAATAATATTCTCAATGCAAGAAAGTCTGTCTTTGATTTCGTCGAAGTTTACCTCACCTGGAATAAAATCATATTCAGATTCAGGGAAGTAAAAACCGTTTAAAGAGTCTTCTTCAAAAAGTGATAAATCTATTGATGTATCGAAATCCTGACTAACATCTTCTTTTTTTACCAGAATTGTTCTGTCAAAGATTGAAGCATCGAAATAGGAATTATTGTCTTGGGCAAACGCTACAGATGCGCAAAAAATAAAAGCTGCCGTTAAATTAAGTCTCAATTAAGATTCATTAAATATTCAGAAAATGCTAGAATTTTGTCTTCTTGAAAGTCATCAGATACTATCTGAAGACCTATTGGTAATCCACCTTCATCTGTTCCATTTGGAATTGAGATGGTAGGTAGTCCGCTCACAGATGACTGAACTGTAAATAGATCAGCCAAATACATCTCTAGAGGATCTTCACTATGCTCTCCTAACTTAAATGCTGTAGTGGGTGTGGTAGGTAACACGATAAAATCATATTTTGATAAGATTTTCTTCGTTTCGTCCCTTATCATCCTCCTTACTTTTTGAGCCTTGGTGTAATATGCATCATAATAGCTGGCGCTTAATACAAAAGTGCCAAGCATTATTCTGGTTTTTACCTCATGCCCAAATCCTTCACTTCGCGTTTTTTTGTACATAGATTCTAAGTCTGTCGTATTAGGACTTCTGAATCCATATTTTACCCCATCATAACGGGATAAGTTTGAACTTGCTTCCGCAGTGGTTAAAATATAATAGGTGGCCAATAAATGATCAAGTAGTGGGAAATCCACCACTTCAACTTCATGGCCATTGTTTTTAAGTTTTTCTATAGCCTCAAGAGTTTTACCTTTTACTTCAGGATTTATACCCTCCGTTTCTAGAGTTTCTCTTATATAGGCAATCTTATAACTGTCAGCTGGCTTTAGCTTCTTTGAATATTGAGGAACAGGCGTTTGAGATACTGTGCTGTCGTATTCATCCTTACCAGCAATAGTTTCCAGGGTGATAGCTACGTCTGAAATGTTTTTACCCAGAATACCTACACAATCAAACGAGGAGGCATATGCCATCAGTCCGTGTCTGGATATTCTTGAATAGGTAGGTTTTAAGCCAACAATACCGCAGAAAGCTGCTGGTTGTCTTACAGAACCACCTGTGTCAGAGCCTAATGCTATCATGCACATATCCGCTTGAACGGATACGGCAGCACCTCCTGAGGATCCTCCAGGAACTCTGTCGTTGTCAATATCATTCAATACTGGGCCGAATGCAGAGTTTTCATTGGAAGAACCCATGGCGAATTCGTCACAGTTAGTTCTACCTATGATTATGGCATCTGCATCTAAAAGTCTTTGAACAGCGGTACCGTTAAACTGAGATTTGAAACCATCAAGTATATGACTTGACCCTTGTAAGCCGTGATCTGTATGGCATAAAACATCCTTTATAGAAACAACCAACCCTGCCAATGGACCTGCAGTACCCTCTTTTAATTTAGAGTCTATAAGTTTGGCAGCTGCTTTTGCTTCTTCATCATAAACTTCCAGAAATACATTCAGGTGCTTTTTCTTCTCAATATTTGAAAGAAAATACTCTACTAATTGTACACACGAGAGCGCACCTGATGATAAATCTTCTTGAATAAGATTTAAAGAAGTGTATGGTTTCAAGGAATTAACTTTTTCTACGGTATGGATATTAGGTGAAGGTTAAAGAGCTTATTGGGCGTTTTCCTGAGGAATGTCTTTTCTTCTAGCCTCGTCCTCTCTTCTCCTATATTCCTCGTCTCTTCTTCTATCTTCTTCTCTTCTTCTGTATTCCTCGTCTCTTCTAGAAGAGTCATCAATATCTCTTTTGATTTCGTTAGTAGCATCTTTGAATTCTCTGATACCACGACCTAAGCCACGTGCTAATTCAGGTATTTTTTTCGCACCAAAGAATATTAGTACTACTAGGATTATCACAACCCATTCCCAGCCCCCAGGCATAAATGCTAAAATGCTATTCATTACTTTGTTTATTTTAATTAATGCGTTAAGTCGTTTGTTAAATCTAGCTTAAAATCATCATTGCGTAAGCAAATAGGAAGAAATTAAGCGTTTTGCCTCATCACAAAGATATACATAAAAAAGCCATGTGAAAAAGCGTTTGTTTGATATAAAGATATTTCTTAAACAAAAAGTTCGTTTACTTACGGGTTAACCATTGCTGAGGATCAGTTGCTTGTGAATTTTTCCAAATTTCAAACCTAAGTTCTGATACTCCTTCCTGGTTAGTGAGGATGCTTCCTATCTCCTGGCCAGTGGTTAGCTGCTGACCTTTTTTTACGAATACGTCCTTTAGACCCGCATAAACAGTGAAATAACCCCCATGTGTAACAATTACTGTATTACCAATTAATGGTACGAAAGCTACTGTTTTTACTTCACCTGTAAATACTGTCTTAACTTTTTCATTCTCCTTTGTCTGGATATAGATTCCAGTGTTATTTAATACAATACTTTTTAAAACAGGGTGGTTTTGCCTACCAAATTTTTGAGAGACGAAACCTGCCACAGGCCATGGAAGTTTTGACTTATTATCAGCAAACTGATTGGAAAGTTTAATGCTGGCTTCAGCGTCAGACTTTTCAGCCAATTTAGCTTTTGCAAGCTCTTCTTTTATAATGTCGTTGATAATCTTATCGAGTCTTGCTACTGCCTTTCTTCTGTCTTCCAGGTCACCTTTCAGTTTGTTTTCTTGTTTCTGGAGGTTTTTAACCAACTTGTTCTGGTTTTGCTTCAGGCTAGTAAGGCTTTTGCTTTCTTCCAGTTGCTCACCTAAAAGTGTGTTTTTTTCTTCCATTTTATTTTCAATAGAAGTGATCTGGGCACCAAGGGTTTCTTGAACCTTAACTATTTCTTCGGCTTGTTTTTTACGGGCGTCGCTGTATTGCTCCATGTATTTCAAGCGCATGAAAAGTTGGTTGAATGACTTGGCGGAAAATATAAATGTGAGCTTGCTAAATCCCTGATTGGCCTTATAAGCGGCATATATCATGGCAGCATACTCTTCTTTTAGCTTCGTGAGATCAGACTCTAGAGCAGAAATGATTTGATTGTTCTCCTCAATTTCCTCATTGAGTAAATCTATTTCTTTTCTAATAGAGCTAACGAGGTCTTCCTGAGTTTTAATACGTTGATTCAGTGCATTTAACTGACCTATAGTATTTTGCTTCTTACCGGTGGTTTCAGCCAAAATCTTTTCTGCTTCCTCAATCTTCTTGAGGTTATCTTGCTTTTCTTTTTGAAGCTGAGCTTTAGATTTTTGAGCCAGTGCAGGCGTTAAACCATAGAAAAGAACACAAAGAGTAACGGCGAAGAATAGCTTACTTACGCTCATACTTTTTAGGGACATTAAAAGGGAATTTAAGTTCTTTGTCTTCAATCTCTGCTTTGCTGTATTCAAATTCAATAACGGTGTTTAGCATTCCTTTATTTTTCTCGTAAAGGATAGAAACAAGACCGCTGAAAGGGAAAGCATGATCTTCAATCATCTGAAAATTGCTATACTCCATGGTGGCAGAGTTTTTAGAAGGCTTTTCTACCATCTCTACCTTCTCCAGTTTCATGGTTTTAGGATTCACATAGTTAGTAACAGATATAGAATTTTCTTTCTGTTTTAAAATGTAATAGTCATCCTGCTTCTCAACGTCATCCGACTTACTTCTTGGAAGAAGGAGATTACCCAAGGCCATGGCCTGTATAGTGTGGTAGTTTATTTCAAAGTTGAATTGCTTGCTTAGAGAATCATAATTAAAAACATGGTATTCTTTTTTAACCATGTTCATTATAGTAATAGAATCCTGATTAATGAGACATCTGGCACCTTGTATGCCTATGGCTGAAAAGGAAATCCAGATTACGCTATCTTTTCTTATTCTGATATTGGCTTTGGCTTTGACATCATTATCATTGTCTTTATAATCTATCTTGGCCTTGCCTGAAAAGTATTCAAAATCTACTTGCTGTACATCCAGTTTGTTTCTATCTAGAAAATTCCAGTTAATTCCGGTTGTTTTTTGACTACAGGAGCTAAGAATAAGTAGGCTGAGTACTCCCAGCAATAAGAATTTTCTATTCATATAATTTTCTGTCAGAAATCTTTTTATCAATAAGTTCAGAGTTAGGGTTTAGTCCCTTGGCTATTTGCCATTGCCTCACCGCACTGTCAACTTCCCCCAGTTTATAGAGGATGTCACCATAGTGCTCATGATATATGGCGGATTTATTGCCAGCGTCAATGGCTTTTTCAATGACTTTTTTGGCTTCTTTATATTTCTTATTCGTAAACAGAACCCAGGCATATGTGTCTAAATAAGTCGCATTTTCCGGATTATTTTTCACTGCCTTTTCAGCCATTTTCTCAGCTTCATTCAGCTTCTCTTTTCTTAAAGCAAGAAAGTAGCTGTAGTTGTTTAAAACGGCATAATTCTGAGGGTCAAAATCAAGGGCAGCTTCATAAGCTTTGTCTGATTTTGCAAATTGTTCAGTGCCATTGTAGGCATCTCCCAACATACTGTTGAAGGCGCTCACTAGGGCAAGATTAGCACTTGAAAGTCTCTTGCCTTGCTCTAATGCATATACCGCTTCTTCATAGTTATGTTTCTGTAGGTTAGCGGCTCCGTTAAAATAATAGATTGACCCTTGATTTGGAAACAACTCCAAAGCCTGATCTGAGAGCAGTAAAACACTGTCTATTTTATTTTCAGTAATGTAGAGTTGCAGTACATTTTGCCATACGGCAAAGTTAGATTCATCTAATTCTAAGGATTTTAGATAGCCTTTTTTGGCCTCACTCATATTCCCGGCAGCTTGTTGCATGTCAGCATAAATTATATATGCTTCAGCGATGTCTGGGTGTACCTTCACAAGAGCTTCTGCTAGTGTAACTCCAGAGGTTTTTAACTGCTCAGGAGTCATAGTCATCCTGTATTCTGCCAGAATTTGAATCTTTTCTTCAATGGGTAGTGTAGGATCTTCAAAGGGAACCTTTAGGTTTTTAATAGCTTCGGCTATGTCACCTTCTTCTCTATCCAATTCGGATAGTACAAGTCTGGCCCTCATGCTGTTAGGATTGCTATCAGCAAACTCTTGAAGTAATTTCTGTGCTTCTTCTTTCTTTTTGGCTGATAGAAGCACTTCAGCCTGATTTATGACATACCTTTCTTCATCTGGGTAAGTGTCTATAAGTTTTTGACCTTCCACTAAAGCCTTATCATACTCCTTAGTCTTTAAATAGATTTTTTGCTTTTGATTGGTCACTTCTTCACTTACACCATATGCTTTTTCAATTCTATTATAAGTAGCTACGGCCTTGTCATAGTTTTGCTGATACAGGTAGATGGCTGCCAGCTCAAATAAGTATTGATCAACACCTTCAATGGAGGTGAGCATTTTTTCGTAAGTATCAGCTGCATTTTTGAATTCACCCATTTGAGTATAGATGTCTGCGGCTAATACATAGAAGTATTTGTTATCATTTTCTCTAGACAGCGCCTCTTTAATATTTACTAAGGCCTTTTCTAACTCCTGACCCTGCGCGTATATCTGAGCTATTTTATAATAAACAGTTGCATTTTCAGGGGCTGTTTCTAAAGATTTTTGGAAGAGAACTAATGCCTTGGAGTAATCTTCAAGGATGTAATATTTTTCTCCTTCGGTAAAGTAGAATTCGGCGTCTCTTAATTTGGCGACAGGACTTTTCTTCTCCTTATTTTTTTGAGCCAAACTATGGGAAGGGGCTATAACAATTATGATAGCCCAAACTATAATTTGAAATATGATATTATTCTTACTCCTTCCCATCTAAAATTCTATTGCAAAGTATTGTAATCACCAATACTAAAATCATCGGATTTACCTTCAAAAGTAACGAAATTTCCCAAAATCGAGTTTTTGAAGTTAGCATTATTTATTTTACCATGAGTCTGTATAATAGAATTTTGGATCAATGAGTTTTTGATCACCGTGTTTTCACCGATCGATACATACGGTCCGATAACACAATTTTCTAATTCTACATTGTCTCCAATGTAAACCGGAGGTATTATGATGCTGTTTTTCTGTTTAAGATCATCGGCAACTAGTTTCTGATCTTTGATGTATTCCAGGTATCTCTTGTTAGTGAAAACAGTGGCGTCTTTATTACCGCAGTCTAGCCATTCTGAAACTTGACCAGGAACAAACTTGGTTCCTTTCTTTTTCATGTTTTCCAGTGCTACAGTAAGCTGAAACTCACCTTTGGCGTCTTTAATATCATTGTCAATAAGATAATGGAGTTCTTCATCCAACGTTTCGCCGCTCTTGAAATAGTAGATACCAATAATTGCTAAGTCTGAAACAAAGTTTTTTGGTTTTTCTATGAAGTCAGTAATGGTATTTTCTTCATTTAGCTTTACCACACCAAAAGCAGAAGGATCATCTACCTGCTGTACCCAAATGATACCGTCTTTGGAAGTGTCTAATTTAAAGTCAGCTTTAAATAATGTGTCGGCAAATGCTACTACCAAATTTCCTTTAAGCAAATCTTTGGCACAAAGTATAGCATGTGCAGTGCCAAATTTGTCATTCTGATAGCAGATAATTCCTTCACCACCAACAGATTTGGCTATTTCTAATAAGTTATCTTCAACTTCCTTTCCGAAATCTCGATCTATGATAAAGCCGATCTTATCCAGCTTGCTGTCACAAACTTTAGCTATGTCTTCCACTAGTCGTTGTACTATTGGTTTACCAGCTATGGGCATTAATGGCTTAGGTACTGTAAGTGTATGTGGTCTTAGGCGGGTTCCTCTACCGGCCATAGGTATTACTATGTTCATAGATACGTTTATTTTCCTATATTAAAATTAATTAAAATAAGGCCTATTTTTTACTCAATTGAGGTTTTTCCTTAAAATAGACCAAAGCCACTATAACCAACGATAATATTAACCTTGCGGCAGTATCCCAATAAAAATTTTCTAGCTTAACAAGCTGACTGCCAGCTGCAATTATACATGCCAACAGAATGTAAACCGTTAAAATTCTAAAATTATAAGGGATGGGGTATTTTTTATTTCCTATTCTATAGCAAATCACTGTCATAGTGAGATAGCATAATACGGATGTGATGGCACAACCGATAAAGCCAATGTATGGCAAGAGCAGTATGTTGCCTATAACTGTTACTATAGCCCCAATGATACTGAAATATGTGCCATAAATAGTTTCATCGGTAAGTTTAAACCAGATACTTAGGTTCATATAAATTCCATAAAAGAGCTTTCCTAGAAGAAGAATAGGTACGATATATAAAGCCATGCGATAAGCTCCATCTCGTAGGAATATGAAACCGATAAAATTCACATTGATGCTCACTAAGAGAAATATAAGTAAGCTAAGTAGTACAAAATAGTGCATCACCTTAGCAAAAAGTTCTGGTGCTTTTTTGTCTTTAGCGTTACTAAAAAAGAAAGGTTCACCAGCGTATCTAAAGGCCTGAATGGCCAGCATCATAAATATGCTAAGTTTAAAAGTTTGTCCATATACACCTAAAGCTTGGGTGCTGTCCATATCCTCATAAAAACCGTCTGGCAAGAAATGTTCAATAAGGATTTTATCCAGCTGCTCATTAAACATGCCAGCAACCCCTGTTATGAGGATGGGAAGTGCATATATGAAAAGCGGTTTAAATCTACTCCAATCAAGACGGAACCGGATCATAGCTATCCATTTCCATAGTATCGGTATAAGCAGAAGACTTGCAATGAGATTAGCCAGGAATATATAACCTATACCCAGATCAGGGTACACTGAGCTTAACCATTCATGACCAGGGTATTCATTTTTAATAATGTATGGTATAGCATATAGGAAAAATACCTGAAGCCCAACGTTGATGATGATGTTAGACATTCTTGCAATGGCAAATATCCTTGCTTTATTTTCAAGACGGAGTCGAGCAAATGGTATGGCAGTTAATGCATCTATCCATAGAATTATTGCTAGCCAGCCTACGTAAGTGCTGGCTGTAGGGTAACCCGCCAGTGTCGCCAAGGGCTCTGCATAGAAATAAATTAAAGCAGAAAGAATAGTGCTTAATATAATGATGAAGGTGGAGGTGCCGTTGTACACCTCATCTTTATTATCCTTGGAAGCAAATCTGAAAAAAGAGGTTTCCATTCCAAAAGTATACACCACCAGAAGAAGACCCGTATGAACATATAGTCCAGTTACTATTCCCATTTCTTTCGGCGGGAATAGATCTGTGTGGATGGGTACTAAAGCATAGTTTAACAGTCTTCCTAGTATGCTGCTAATGCCGTAAACCGCGGTTTGGCTGGCCAGGCTTTTTATTTTACTCATTTAGTAAAATTAGTTGGTTTACTCGCCTGTAAATTCCGGCTTTCTTTTTTCGATAAAGGCCTGAGTGCCTTCCTGAAAGTCTTTGGTTTTAGTGCAGTTAGAGAAGCTATTGGCCTCGGTTTGATAGCCGTTTTCTTCTACATAAAATGCATTTACGCAATTGATGGCCATACCTACCGCCAAAGGAGCTTTGGAGATAATCTTGGTCATTATTTTTTTACTCAGCTCCATTAATTCTTCCTGAGTTTCCACTACATGGTTTACCAGGCCAATAGATTTAGCGTCATTGGCTGTAATCATATCACCGGTAGTGATGAGTTCAAGCGCTTTTCCTTTACCTACTAATTGAGTGAGTCTTTGAGTGCCCCCATAGCCAGGTATTAAGCCTAGGGTAACTTCTGGCTGGCCAAATTTTGCATTTTCTGAGGCTATTCTAATATGGCATGCCATGGCAAGTTCACATCCGCCTCCTAAAGCAAAACCGTTAACTGCTGCAATTACTGGCTTTTCGCACTGCTCTATTAATGAGAATGTTTCCTGACCATTTTCAGCAAACTTACGAGCATTTAATTCGTTAAGGTCAGCTATTTCTTTAATATCGGCTCCTGCTACAAAGGATTTTTCTCCAGCCCCGGTAATGATAATGCCTTTTACTTCCTTATTGTCATAAGCGTCTTGAATGGCAGACCTTATTTCATCAATAGTATCTGTGTTTAAAGCATTAAGACTTTCAGGTCTGGAAATGGTAATGGTTAAAATACCGTTTTCCAAAGCCTCTGATAGGTTTTGATATAAGCTCATAGCACTTGTTTGAATGTTTGCTTCAAATATACGAGAGAATGAGCAAAGGAAAAATCTATACTTATTTGTGTATGTTTTTTGAGTAAAAACAATGGTTGTGATATCAATAATTTTATTTTTAAGGGAATCATTAACGAGTTGCTGAAAATAACTCTGTTATAAGTAATTGATATAGAGATTTTTAAAATGACTGAATTTGCAAAATGTGAATAATATGTTGAATTATTACATGGGTTACATTTGTAAGCGTATGTGAATAAATGAACATAACGTATTGATATGAAACGATTATTTGGGGTTATATTATGTTTATCGATGACTTTAAGTGCCATGGCACAAAAGTCTACTTTGGATAATTATTCAGGAAATTGGACGTCTTCATCATCATGGAGTGATGGGATTGTGTCAACAACTACTGGTTTGCCTGCCGGAAATGGTAATTATCTACTTAATGGCTATATAAGTGTAGGTACTGCTCCGGCTCCGACTGCTGGATCTGGAGTGATTTTAGGTTTTGCAGCCAATCAAGAGGCTTATACATTTGAAGTGAATGATACTTTGGTGATTTATGGAGATGTTCAGTTTAATAATAAAGCGATGAACTTAAAAATTAATGGCTTGATGATTATTTTGGGCAATTTGTCTATGGATAATAAAATTGAATTGGCATCATCTGGAAACCTAATTATCAGCGGTGATTTCAATAAAACTGGAACTCAGGGTAGCTATACTGGATCGGGCAATGTTTATACAGATTCTTATTCAGGTAAAGCAAGTCAGTTCGTGCCGGATGCATCAGAAAAAGATATAAGTAATGACCTTAGAAATGATTTGCCAGATATTTATGATTTTGTAACCAATAATGGTGCTACACCTTTGCCTGTGTCACTCTTATCATTTGGTTATTCGATGGAGAGAGGAGCCGTTCAGCTAAATTGGACAACAGCTTCTGAGGAGAATAATGATTTCTTTACCCTCGAAAGATCTACAAATGGTGTAGATTTTGAGGTCATTAATAAAACCTATGGTGCTGGAACCACAGTAGAAGTTCAGCAATATGCTTACCGTGATTCTAATCCTTTATTTGGGACATCCTATTACAGGCTTAGTCAAACTGATTATGACGGTACCACTGCTAAGATTGGTTTTATAACCGTGTTTAATAGCCAGGTCTCGGAATTTTCTATTTACCCATCACCTACAAAGCAAGGTGATGAGGTAAAAGTGTTCACCGGAGCTGATGATTCTGAAGTTTTAAACCTTTTTGTTTATTCTACATCAGGACAGCTGGTGTATACTCAGCAAGGACAAGCTTCTACAGGATATCTAACCTTGAACCCGAATTTCGAGAAAGGTCTCTATATTGTGAAGCTTAGTACAGGCAATGTTGTGAAAACTACTCGCTTAGTAGTGGAGTAATTGCTTGAGTCCATCTAGTATTTCCGTGGTCATTTTTGACAGATCATAAGAAGGCTTCCAGTTCCAGTGATCTCTAGCTTCGGAATCATCGATAGAGTTAGGCCATGAGTCTGCAATCTTCTGTCTGAAATCAGGGTTGTAGCTGATTTCAAAGCCAGGAGAAGCCTTTTTAATTTCTTCTGCGATCTCTTTAGGTGAGAAACTCATGGCTGATACATTATAGCTTGATCTTACTTTGATGTCTTTTGGATCAGCTTGCATTAAATCTATGGTAGCTTTAATGGCGTCATCTATGTACATCATTGGTAAGTAAGAATCTTCACTAAGGAAGCTCTCGTATTTATTCTCTTCAAGAGCCTTGTAAAAAATATCAACAGCGTAGTCAGTGGTTCCACCTCCAGGCTTGGCTTTGTAGCCAATTAATCCAGGGTATCTTAGACTTCTTACATCCACTCCATACTTTTCAAAATAGTATTCGCACCATCTTTCACCAGCTAATTTGCTGATGCCATACACGGTGTTAGGATCCATGATGGTATTTTGGTGTGTATTATCTTTTGGTGTATTTGGCCCAAATACGGCAATAGAGCTAGGCCAATAGATTTTATTTAGCTTTTTGTCTCTCGCCAGTTCCAGTACGTTCAGTAAGCTGGTCATATTAAGATCCCAGGCAAACTTTGGATCATTTTCACCCTTGGCAGAAAGGATAGCCGCAAGATGGTATATTTGATTAATGCCGTGATTATCAATTATCTCCTCCAACCCTTCTTTGTCCATAGCGTTTAAGATAACGAAAGGGCCATCAGCTAGTTGGCCTTCCGCGGGCCTTACATCTGATGCTACCACATTATCATTTCCATGTAACTCTCTTAACGCTAAAGTCAATTCCGATCCTAATTGCCCACAGGCACCTATAACAAGAACTTTTTCCATCTCTTCAAAATATTTCGTGGTGCGAAATTACCAAAAAACCTCAAAAGGAAATGATCATATGAAGCAAACCTTATGTCATGCATAAAGTTTATATATTTGCCTTGATGAACTTCGAAGAATTTCTGCATAAAAAGAAGATCGATTCGACTCAATTTTTTGAGAAGGATGCTGCCCTCTGGGGTAGCCTGAAGGTGTTATTTGAGGAAATGCACCCAGATAGCTTTACGGCTCAAAAGCGATTTTTAATTAATCCACTTAGGCTCAAATATCCATATGAGATTGTGGAGGTTGAAAATGCTTCTGATAAAAAGACAATAGCGGCCAAACCGAAGCCTGCAATGAAGCCTAAGCCAACTGGAGCCACAACCGGGAAACCGAAGTTTGCTCCGAAGCCAGTGGTTAAAAAGGATGATGAGGCAGAAGAAAAATCTGATTCACCGAAGCCCGCTAAGCCTAAAATGGCTAAGCCAAAAATGACAGGCGAAACAGCTGACAAAAATCCAGAGGAGAAGAAGCCAGTGGCTAAAATGGCAAGGCCTAAGATGAAACCGAAAATGGGTTCTGGCACTGAGGATAAGTCTGGACCGGCTAAGCCTGTTATAAAACCTAAGATGAAGACGAAAATGCAGAAACCTGCTGATTCTACAGAGGATGCAAGCGCGGGAGAAGTTAAAAAGGTTCGTCCAAAAATGGTGAAGCCGAAGATTAAACTTAAGGATGAAGAAAATACTACTGATGAGAAACCATCAGTGAAGCCCAAAATGGTGAAGCCGGTTATGAAGCCTAAGTCTAAATTAGAAGACGAGAATGCTGCCGAAGAAAAAACTGAAAAACCTAAAATAAAACCAAGACCAGTAATAAAGAAAAGACCTAATAAAGAAGAATAATTTATGTACGATACACTTAAGGCAAAATTAGAAAAGGAGCTGGAATCAATTAAAGAAGCTGGCTTATACAAATGTGAACGAGTGATCACTACCCCACAAGGTGCTGATATTAAAACTACTGAAGGAAAAGAAGTGATTAACTTCTGTGCTAATAATTACCTGGGTTTGTCATCTCATCCCAAAGTATTAGAGGCAGCAAAACAGTCTATCGATACCCATGGGTTCGGTATGTCGTCAGTTAGATTTATTTGTGGTACGCAAGATATTCATAAAGAGCTTGAAAAGAAGATATCCGAATTTTTAGGAATGGAAGATACCATTCTTTATGCGGCAGCTTTCGATGCCAACGGAGGAGTTTTTGAGCCTTTATTAGGACCTGAAGATGCTATCATTTCAGATGCATTAAACCATGCATCAATTATTGATGGAGTAAGATTATGTAAGGCCATGCGCTATCGTTATAACCATAATGATATGAGCGACTTGGAGGCTAAATTAATTGAGGCCAATGAGGCTGGAGCCAAAGAGAAAATTATAGTTACTGATGGTGTATTCTCTATGGATGGTACTATTGCTCAGCTAGATAAAATCTGTGATTTGGCCGATAAATACGGTGCTTTAGTGATGTCAGATGAATGTCATTCAACTGGATTTATGGGTAAGACCGGAAGGGGTGTGCATGAGTTCAGAGATGTGATGGGAAGAGTTGACATCATTACAGGAACTTTAGGAAAAGCATTGGGTGGAGCATCAGGTGGTTTCACGGCAGCCAGAAAAGAAATAGTGGATATCCTAAGACAAAGATCAAGACCTTACTTGTTTTCAAATACGTTGGCGCCTTCTATTACAGGAGCTTCAATAGCTGTTATTGATATGCTAAGCCAAACTACGGATCTTAGAGATAAGCTGGAGAGCAATACCAAATATTTTAGAAAAGCTATGACCGAAGCTGGTTTTGATATTAAGCCTGGAGAGCATGCCATAGTTCCTATTATGCTTTATGATGCCCCTCTCGCTCAGAAATTTGCTGAAAAGCTTTTAGAGAAAGGTATATATGTGATTGGATTCTTCTATCCGGTGGTGCCTAAAGGCCAGGCAAGAATTAGGGTGCAAATATCTGCTGCTCATGATCAGCATCACTTGGATAAAGCTATCGCAGCTTTTACAGAAGTGGGTAAAGAATTAGAAGTATTGAAATAATCAAAATGAAGGGTGATTTAGAAAAGTCACCCTTTTTTATATGCCTGCTTTAGCTTCACTTTTAATTTGGGAAGTTTCTTTTTCAGAGGCTTCTTCTTTCACTTCCTCTTTTTTCTTCTCTTCCTCAGTGGTGAGGTAATCATTAATGGTCTTTCTTAGCTCCTGTGGTGAAAGGTTGTGAGTTAACTTACCATTTCTGGCTAAAGAAAACTGTCCTGTTTCCTCTGAAACAATAAGTACAATGGTGTCGGTAATCTCAGACATACCCAATGCAGCTCTGTGTCTTAGGCCAAACTGAGCCGGAAGGCTATCACTCTCGGACACAGGAAGTACACATCTGGCAGCTTTAATTCTTCCTTTATAGATAATTACTGCTCCGTCATGAAGAGGGCTATATTTATTGAAGATAGAAAGCAGTAGTCTTTTTGATAGTTGAGCTTCTATAATATCACCAGACTCAGCGTAGAACTTCAATTCAGAGTCTTTTGAAATAACTATCAATGCACCAGTGTTGGACCCCCCCAGAGTTTTAGATGCTTCTATGATAGGTGTAATATTATAAGTCTCCTTAGTGGCTTTCTTTTTCCAGATCAAAAGATTGTTAAAGAAATCACCTTTGTTGAAATCAGTGGTTTTGCCGATAAGTAATAAGAATTTCCTGATCTCAGGCTGAAAGAGAATAATGGCTGCTAATACACCTACGCCCATGAACTGACCAAGGATTAATCCAAGTAGTTCCATTTGAAGGGCTCGTACAATCAGGTATAAAAGATAGAGAGATAAAACGCCTAAGAAAATTTTGACAGCCACACTTCCGCGCATAAGCTTGTAAACCTGGTAAAGCAATACGCTTACCAGCATAATGTCGAAAATATCGACCCAGCTTACCTCTAAGAAACCTATGCTGAATAATAAAATCAAGTGTGCCTAGTTATATGTCAAATTAAAAAGTTTTACCGCCTCTACTGCCTCCTTTACATCATGTACTCTCAAAATCCTGGCTCCATTCATTAGAGCTATGGTGTTCAAAACTGTAGTGCCATTTAGGGCTTGGGTAGCATCTACCTCTAGCTTTTTGTAAATCATGGACTTACGGGAAACACCTACTAACAAAGGTAGCCCTAAAGATTTAAAATACTGCAAATTTTTCAGTAATACATAATTTTGATCTGGCGTTTTTGCAAAACCAAATCCAGGGTCTAGTACTATATCCTTAACACTTCTTTTACGCAGATTGCTCACTTTTTTCTGAAAAAAATCTAGAATTTCCAGCAAAAGGTTGTCATAGGAAGTTTTAGTCTTCATGGTTTGCGGTGTTCCTCTCATGTGCATTAGAATATAAGGCACATCAAGGTCAGCCACTGTGTCATACATCTTATCATCCAAATCACCACCAGAGATGTCATTGATGATATTGGCCCCAGCTTTAACGGCCGCCGCTGCTACATCTGATCTGAAAGTATCTATTGATATGGCCAGATTAGGGTGTTGAGCTTTAAGCGCTTCAATCACAGGTGTGACTCTGCTTATTTCCTCCGAAACACTGATGTCAATAGCATCAGGTCTTGATGAGTAGCCACCAATGTCAATGATTTCAGCACCATCATTAATCATCTGCTCAGCCTGCTTTAAGGCTTCCGAAATGTCATTATGCTTGCCTCCATCGAAAAAGGAATCAGGGGTGATATTTAGTATGCCCATGACTACTGGCTTTTCCAGGCTCAATAGATTTCCACTGATGTTCAGTGTACTTTTATTTGAAAAAACTGTATCTTTCGCCACTCTAAAAAATAGGTTCTATAAATAAAATAGGTAGAAAATTGGTAGATAAAACCGTCAGCGAATATAAGGAGGTTATCAGGCAGTGTAAAGAACTTTTTGAAAAGAAAACAAAAGATTATGGCACTGCGTGGAGAATTTTGAGATTGCCTTCAATCACAGATCAAATTTATATTAAGGCACAACGAATTCGTTCTATTCAGGAAAAAGGTGGAATGCAGAAAGTGGGGGAGGACATAACTTCCGAGTTTGTAGGGATTATTAACTATTGTATCATGGCTGTGATTCAGATGGAGTTAGTTAATGATGATGAATTGGAAATACCTTACGAAAGATTGGAGCCCATTTATGACAGAGTAGCTACCGAAACGTTAGAGCTTTTGCAAAATAAAAACCATGATTATGGTGAAGCATGGAGAGAAATGAGGGTGAGCTCTATTACGGATATTATTTTAATGAAACTGCTCAGAGTGAAGCAGATAGAAGATAATGAAGGTAAGACCTTGGTATCCGAAGGTATAAAAGCAAACTATCAGGATATGATTAACTATTCTGTTTTTTCATTGATAAAGCTCGATTATGTTCACAACAATTAGAAAAGGTATAGATATTTTTTCGAGGGTATTTGTAGGCTGTTTGTTTATTTTTTCAGGCCTTATAAAGCTTAATGACCCTATTGGAACCAAAATTAAGCTAGAAGAATATTTTGAGGTGTTCTCTTCTGACTTTGGATCATTCTTTGAAATATTTATCCCTGCTGCATTATATATTGGCTTGTTCTTGATTGTGCTTGAAGTGGTGCTAGGCTTTGCTGTGCTCCTCAACTATAAAATGAAGATCACCACCTGGATATTACTACTGCTAATGGTGTTCTTTACATTCTTAACATTCTATTCAGCTTATTTTAATAAAGTTACAGATTGTGGTTGCTTCGGAGATGCTATTCCTTTGACCCCGTGGCAGTCTTTCTATAAGGATGTAATCTTGATATTCTTTGTTCTTCATTTGTTCTGGTACAGAAGACTTTACAAGCAGGAATTGCCACAGGTTGCTGGTCATGCGGCCATTGTATTAGTAACTTTAGTAAGTTTCATTCTGGGGATTTATGCCATCGAGCATTTGCCATACATAGATTTTAGACCTTATAAAATAGGTAATAGCTTACCCGAAAAAATGATAGCAGAAGAATCGCCTATCATTGAATATACCTTTAAGGATAAGGAAGGTAAAGAGGTGAAGTCTCAAAAGTTTTTAATGCCTAATGATGGGTATGAGTACATATCTTCTGAAGTAATTAATGAGAAAGAGTCAACTCCTAAAATCACTGATTACCAGGCGATAAGTGTTGATGGTGATGACTTTACTGAGGAAAGTTTTACCGGCTATAAACTGATTTTGGTGTTTTATGACACTCAAAGGACAGACAAAGATCATATGGATGAAATTACAGGTTTAGTTAATGGTGTTAATACTACTATTAAACCAATGGTGCTGACCTCAGCTAATCCAGATGATTTTGAAGTTTTTAGACATGAGTATCAACTGGCGGCTCCGTATTATCTTACCGATGCTACAGTGCTTAAAGCAATGATTCGTTCTAACCCAGGGGTAATGCTTTTGCATAATGGAACGGTTCTGGGGAAATGGCATTATAATGATGTGCCTACGGCTGATGTAATCAATTCATATGTTCAATAAAATAGTGCTGGTTGGTATGCCAGGTAGTGGTAAAACTACTGTAGGTAAGCAACTGGCTAGTGAACTCAATCTTCCATTCATAGATATGGATGAAGAAATTGTTTCAAGGGAAGGCAAAAGTGTGGCAGACATTTTTGCCGAATACGGAGAGGAACATTTCAGGAGTTTGGAACATCAGGTTCTCGCTGAGCTTCTATCTTTAGTAGATGGAATGGTGGTAGCTACAGGTGGGGGAGCTCCTTGTTTTCATAATAATATGGATCTTATTAATGAAAAAGGGATTAGTGTTTTTATAAATGAAACAGTGGAGGAGATAGTGGCAAGAATGGATAGGTATGAATTAGAAAAGCGTCCTAAGCTAGCCTCGTCAGATGTGGTTTCTACCTTGAAAGAGTTACACTTGAAACGAAAGGACTATTACAACAAGGCTCATTTAGAATGGAATGCTAAGGAATCTATTTCTGAGCTAATAAAAAGAATAAACACAAAGGGCTGACAATTTTGTCAGCCCTTTGTGTTTATTGAAGTATTTCTTTTAGAAGAAAAAACCTACAGAAAATGTAGCTGCTGTGTTTTTATTATTTACCACAGCTGTTCCGGCACCTGGATACGGAGATACAGTATTCTCAAATCCCAGGTTAGTTGCAACTCCGAGATCTATAAAGTAATCTTTTGTTCTAACACCTGCCCCCGCAGAAACTCTACTCATTGATTCATCTATATTATTATCAACAGGATCTCCAAAGTAAGAATATCCTCCTCTAAATCTGAATATATCTAATCTGAATTCTGCACCTACTCTGAAGTTTAATACTTTTTCGAATTTATTGATCTCCTCATTATCAACCGAGAAGTCATATGAATCTCCTTGAGATACTTTGCCTCCTGAATAGTTTACGCGTTCAACATCTCCAGTAATAAAACCACTTTTGCCGAAGAAATAGGTTATACCGCCGCTTAGCTTAGAGGGAGTAACCATATTGTAATTGAAAGCATCATAGACGAAACCGTACTCTTCGTAATTTGAACGATAATCCGTTGATCTAAGATAGCTGGCTGATAGTGTGGTCTCCTGCGTTTGTTGCAAGCTATACAAGCTCGGTGAAGTGTATTGTGCTCCAAGCAGAACTGTGTTAATTGGTCTTACAATCAATCCAAGTGTAGCATTAACGCCTACACCATTTGTGCTATATTTATCTGTTAAGTTTAATTCTCTTAACGTAGTTTGTGTAGGCCTTTCTGTATATGTTCTTTCTATATCTCTGCTTACTGAAAGTATACCCAGGCCGGCCCCAAAGTAAAACCGGTCATTGTAGTTACCACCGTAAGATAAAGATGTTTGATAGATACCTCCCGTTGATTTTATAGTTTCCATTTGTTCAGTTTCCAAACCGAGCTCAGGATATGCAGGAATGTAATCGTCGTTTAAAAGGTTGCCATTTTCATCCACTGCATATATATCTCTGTCTGGTTGCATAACATCATCAATTTCGAATGCATCTATCAAATATGCTTCATAAGCTAATTCTGCCAGATCGCTGTTAAATGAAAGATTTCCTGCAGCATCAGCAGATGAGTTTAGAACTGCATACTCAATGATGTCACGCGGTGAATTTGCATCTAATTCAAGAATTGGATTATCATTCTCATCTACTACTATATTTCCATTATTATCCCTCATAAAGTCATTGTAGCTTAAACCAGAATAGGAAACTTGTCTGTGAAAATCAGCAATTCTATTAAGTGAAACACCGAAAGACCCTCCTCGCCATTTCCCTTCAGCTAAATCACCTTTAGTTTTATTGAAGACGACCCCCAAATTGGCAAAGTTGAAATTCACTCTTGAGTCAGTAGAATTGTTGCCCAGATAATCTGAGAAACTATTCAAAAAATTAATTGTCGGACTGAAAGAAAACTCTGATCTATTAAAGAAGCCAAGGCCTGCGGGATTTGACGAAGCTGAGCTAATATCACCCCCAAGTGCTGTTTGAGCTCCACCCAAACCTTGCATTCGCGCACTACCTCCCATGTAGGCTCTGCTGAAATCTAATGTGGTTGCTGTGAAATTACCTGGATCGAAATAGCCTATATTAAGTGGTCCACTATCTTGTCCATTTGCGCTCATGATTAGGCAAAGCTGCGCCAGGCTTATAAGTATAAGCTTATTATATATTTTCATTTTAAAAGCTAGTTCTGTTCTAAATAAAAGGGTTTTTAGTTACCGCCTCTTCTTGATGATGATCTAGATGAGCTTGATCTACTACTGCTAGAAGAAGACCTGCTACTGCTGCTGCTAGATCTGCTACTTCCTGAGGAATAGCTACTTCTGCTGCTAGAACCTGAAGAAGATGAACTACTTCTTGAGTTATAGCTACTTCCACTACTTCTGCTGGAAGAACGACTGTTATTATAGCTTGGACTCGATGATCTTGATCTGCTTGGAGTGCTATATGAGCTGTTTCCTGAAGAAGATCTTGAACCTGTGTTAAAGTTATAAGAACGAGAAGATCTTGATGGACTACTGTTCGTGTTGTAGTTGGATGATGATCTAGAGCTAGGAGTACTAGAGTATGACCTGGAGTTGCTAGATGTTCTGCTATCTCCAGTTGATGTTACTGCTTCTCTTGATCTTCTGTAGTATCTGTTTTGAGTACTTGTGTAATCTCTTGAAGATGATGTTCTACCGTTAGAGACAGATGATCTTCCATCATTAGTGGTGGTTGTAGTTCTATTTCTACCATTAGAAGCTACTCTGCTTCTAGATGTAGAAGGTCCTCTCCTAATGCTTCTATCAGATCTTGACTCATAATTATTAATAACTACAACGTTTCTATAAGGGGTACCATAATAACCACCATATCCATAATATCTGTCGTAATAAGAAGGATAGCCATATCCGTAATATCCTGAATAGAATGGATCACAATAACCATAAGATCCCCAGCCATAGCCTACTGATACACCAGAATACCATCCACTTCTCCAACCCCATGAGTTACCAAAGCCAATAGACATGTTCCAGCCAGAACGATATGGGCTATAGTATCCATAAGGTCTTCCGTAAATTGAGCTATAGCCATAAAAAGGTCTATACATGGGGTCAAACATGCTGCCTTGATAGTGTGCTGGGTCACTCCAAAATACATCAGAATAATTGCTGTAATAAGTAGTATTGCCGTATCTGTCTCTTACTGCTACTTGAGCATTGTTCTGATAGTCGTTTACAAAGTTTGCTGTGGTAGTAGTATTTGTAGTGCTGTAATCTTCATTGAAATATTCATCCTCAGAATAATCACTGTCAGAATTGTAATCTTCCTGAGTTTTTGACTGATATCTTGCAATGTACTCTGGATTTACATTTTTAGCTGAATAGCTTTGACTAGGATCCGCGGTGAATTCCTGTACCTGCTCAACATCTTGAACAACTCTATCTTCCGCCTTTACTTTTTTAGGCTTTACTCTGTCTTTAGAGCTAAAATAGAGATCATCATATTCTCTGTCTTGAGCTAATGTGGTTGAAAAAACAACCAACATTAAGCTAAATAATGTTGCGATTTTTTTTAGATGTGTATTCATGGCTGTCCTAGTTTTATATATAAACATAAATCATTATACGACAATTCCAAAAAACAGATATATATTAAGCTGATAATATCTGTATATTTGCCGCACAAATTGGATTATTTATCCAAATTACATCAAATTTTATACCAAAAATTACTATGGCTAAGGGACTTCCAAAAAGAAGTGAGGATTATTCTCAATGGTACAATGAATTAGTAAAAAAGGCAGATTTGGCGGAGCATTCAGCAGTAAGAGGATGCATGGTTATAAAGCCTTATGGCTACAGCATATGGGAGAAGATGCAGGCTGCTATCGATAAAATGTTTAAAGATACAGGGCACACCAATGCCTATTTCCCCTTATTTGTTCCGAAAAGCTACCTGAGTAAAGAGGCTGATCACGTTGAGGGTTTTGCTAAAGAATGTGCAGTAGTAACACATTATAGATTAAAGAATGCAGAAGATGGCAGTGGCGTAGTGGTAGATCCAGAAGCAAAGCTTGAGGAAGAACTAATTGTACGTCCTACCTCTGAAACGGTAATATGGAGTACATATAAAAATTGGATTCAATCTTACAGAGACTTGCCTCTTCTTGTGAATCAGTGGGCCAACGTTGTGAGATGGGAGATGAGAACCAGATTATTCTTACGTACTGCTGAGTTTTTATGGCAGGAAGGACATACGGCACATGCCACCAAGCAAGAGGCGGTAGCAGAAACTAAGCAGATGCTTGATGTATATGCCACTTTTGCAGAAGATTTTATGGCTATGCCAGTAGTAAAGGGTGTGAAAACTGAAAGTGAAAGATTCCCTGGTGCTTTAGATACATACTGCATTGAAGCTTTAATGCAGGATGGTAAAGCGCTACAGGCCGGTACATCTCACTTCTTGGGTCAAAACTTTGCGAAGGCATTTGATGTGAAGTTTGCAGATAAAGAAGGTAAGCTGGAGCATGTTTGGGGTACATCATGGGGTGTAAGTACACGACTTATGGGAGCCTTAATTATGGCTCACTCTGATGATGAAGGATTAGTGCTTCCTCCGAAATTGGCGCCTATTCAGGTAGTTATAGTGCCTATCTTTAAAACGGAAGAACAACTTGAGAGTATCAGGGCGGTAGCTGATGGATTTAAGAGTGAGTTACTGAAACTTGGCGTAAGTGTGAAGTTTGATGATAGGGATACTAACTCTCCGGGTTGGAAGTTTGCCGAGTATGAAATGAAGGGTGTTCCTGTGCGTATTGCTATCGGTCCGAGAGATATTGAAAATGGTACTGTAGAAATAGCGAGGAGAGATACTAAGGAGAAGAATGTTGTGGCTAAGGATGATGCCGTAGCCTACATCTCTAATTTGCTGGAAGAGATTCAGCAGAATATTTATAACAAGGCGCTTGATTTCAGAAAAGGACTTACTACTGAAGTAAGCACTTACGACGAATTCAAAGAAGTTCTTGATGGAAAAGGCGGATTTATTGAAGCTCACTGGGACGGCACCGCTGAAACTGAAGAGAAGATCAAGGAGGAGACAAAAGCTACTATTAGGTGTATTCCTTTAGATGCTAAAGAAGAGGAAGGTGTTTGCATCTACTCTGGTAAGCCTTCTAAGAGAAAGGTAATATTTGCGAGAGCATATTAAAAAATAATAGATTCATAAATTAAAATGTCTTAATGGTTAGAGGTGATCTAATGGTTAAGACATTTTCTGTTTATAAGCGTATGTCATTGCTGAGACTTTTCTTATTGGTCAGGGTCAGTTAATTTGCAGACTGTTTTATGAAAGCGAAGCCGTTAGTCAGAGTTGTAATTCCTGCCTTTAATGAGGAGAATGGAGTAGGAGAAGTAATCAAGGAGATTCCGATGGATGAGGTGGAGGAGGTCATTGTTGTTAATAATGCTTCTACTGATGCTACCGCTAAAGTGGCCAGAGCGGCTGGTGCTACAGTGCTTAAGGAAAGTGAAAAAGGATATGGCCGAGCCTGTTTGAAGGGCATAGAATATGTGAAGCAAAAGAATGATACTGATATCCTGGTTTTTATAGATGCGGATCATTCGGATTACCCTGAGGAACTGAAAATGTTGATCGAGCCCATCATAGAAGGTAATGCAGATTTGGTTATTGGTTCCCGGGCATTAGGAAGTAAGGAAAAAGGATCTATGACGCCGCAGCAGGTCTTTGGTAATTGGCTGGCTACCAGATTGCTGAAACTCTTTTACGGTGTAAGATTTACTGATCTTGGGCCATTTAGAGCAATCAAGTTTCAAAAGCTTTTGGAGTTGCAAATGGAAGATAAAACCTACGGGTGGACAGTAGAAATGCAGCTCAAGGCGGCTAAGAAAAAAATTAAATGTGTAGAAGTGCCTGTGAACTATAGAAGACGAATCGGGTTTTCTAAAATATCGGGAACTGTAAAAGGAACAATTATGGCTGGCTACAAAATCATATGGACTATTTTTAAGTATTTATGATTTTAGAAATCTCAATACTCACCATTTACTGTCTGGCGCTATTTTTTATATTTCTCTTTAGCGCAGGTCAGTTGCACCTGACTTGGCATTATTTAAAGGCCAATAAAAAAGAGGCTCGTCCAGGCTTATCAGAGTACCCAATAGTCACGGTTCAGCTCCCGGTTTATAATGAAAAATATGTGGTTGAAAGACTCATAGATGCTGTTTGCCAACTTGAATATCCATCTGAAAAGTTAGAAGTTCAGGTATTAGATGATTCTAATGACGAAACTCATAGCATAATAAGTGAAAAAGTGGCTGAATGGCAGGCAAAGGGAGTTGATATAAAGCACGTTACCCGAAAAGATAGACAGGGATTTAAGGCGGGAGCATTGCAGTATGGCCTGGAAATAGCTAAAGGTGAATTTATAGCTATTTTTGATGCAGATTTTCTCCCCAATCCTGATTTCCTAATTAGGTCCATGAATCATTTTGATGATCATATTGGTATGGTACAGTGTCGATGGGGACATCTAAACAGGAATTATTCAATGCTCACTAAGCTCCAAGCCTTTGGGTTAGATGCTCATTTTACGGTGGAGCAGGTGGGTAGAAATCATGCGGGTAGCTTCATTAATTTCAATGGTACAGGTGGAGTATGGAGAAGAAGCTGCATTGAAGATGCAGGAGGCTGGTCTGCAGATACGCTTACTGAAGATTTAGATTTAAGTTATCGTGCCCAGCTTAAGGGATGGAAGTTCAAATACCTTGAATCAACGGAAACCCCGGCAGAGTTACCCGTATTGATGGCTGCTATAAAATCTCAACAATATAGATGGAATAAGGGTGCAGCCGAAACTGCCGTAAAAAATTCAATGAAAGTATTTAGGTCTTCCTTAAGCCTTACAAATAAACTACATGCTTTCTTTCATTTGTTCAACAGCTCTGTGTTTGTTTGTCTCTTATTGGCTGCGGTTCTTAGTGTTCCGGTACTTTATATTACCAGCAATAATCCTCAATACAAATTGATATTCAATCTCGGTTGGATTTTCTTAATCGGCTTTTTCTCTATCGCACTTTATTACTGGATTGCCACAAAACGAATTAATCCAGTGGATTATAAGAAAAAGTATTTCAAATTATTTCCTTCTTTTCTGGTCGTATCCATGGGATTATCCCTTCATAATGGATTGGCTGTAATAGAAGGTTTATTGGGTAGAAAAACACCTTTTGTGAGAACACCTAAATTTAATATCATCTCAAAATCAGACTCTTGGCAAGGTAATACCTACATAAAACCTCAATGGAATGTGCTAACATTTTTTGAAGGACTATTAAGTTTGTATTTTGGCTTTGGAATTTACATGGGGCTGCGCCTTCATGATTTTAAATTATTAATTTTTCATTTTATGTTATTCCTTGGTTTTGCCATTGTGTTCTTTTATTCAATCAAATCAGTAAAAAGTGAGTAAGGGCAAAAGGTATTTTGTCATTGTTGTTGCTGTTCTTATTTCATTTTTAGCCTATGGCTTTCTTATTCGGTATGTAGAAAGACATGAAACTCTCCAATTAATATTTAGTTATATCATCCTTTTTGGTAGCTACGGGGCGCTCCTGTTTTTCGGAAAGGACCTGAAAGTCGGTTGGCTGCTAGCTGCAGGTGTACTATTCCGATTATTGTTCTTGGTGGATATGCCAGCCCTTTCTGATGATATATTCAGGTTTGTGTGGGATGGGCGACTTCTTTTAAATGGCATTGAGCCTTTTGCTCAGCTGCCTAGTTATTATATGCAAGCCGGAAGTTCTGATGTACCTGGAATAACTACCAGTCTCTTCGCTCAATTAAATTCTCCGGATTATTACACGGTTTATCCACCCATCGCTCAAGATATATTTTGGATTGCGGTAAGCATATTTCCTAATTCTATTTTAGGCAGCGCTATGGTAATGCGAATATTCATCGTCGTGGCTGAATGTGGATCTATGTGGCTGCTGTTGGCCCTTTTGAAAGGCCATAAAATGGATTTGAATAAATCCTTGATATATATCCTAAACCCATTGGTAATCATAGAGTTAACGGGTAATCTTCACTTTGAAGGAATCATGATTTTCTTTCTATTACTCAGTATCTACTTTTTTGACTTGGGTAAGCTATGGCCATCAGCATTATTTATGGCTCTGGCTATTTCTACTAAACTGATTCCCTTGATTTTTCTTCCTGTCTTTTTCAGATACCTGCCATGGAAGAAATGCATGTCTTACTATGGAATGATACTTCTTTTTACCGTACTTATCTTCATGCCTATGGCCAGGCCGGATCTAATTACAGGCATGAGTAATAGCCTGTCTTTATACTTTGAGAAGTTTGAATTTAATGCCAGTATATATTATCTGATTCGATATGTAGGATTTAAGGTGGTAGGATACAATATCATTGGGATGACGGCTAAAGTACTGCCACTAGTAACTCTTTTAGCGGTACTAACCTATACTTTTGTTCATAAGTATAATCAGATTACTCCAGCGGTGCTCATGTGGTGCCTGGTAATTTATCTCTTACTATCTACTACTATACATCCCTGGTATATCACCCCGCTTTTGGCACTTTCTGTTTTTAGTAATTACAGATTCGTTTTGGTGTGGTCTTTTTTCATATTTTTGAGCTATGTGGGCTATACGAAAGCTGGCTTTCAGGAAAACCTGTGGTTTACAGGTCTGGAATATGTGATGGTGGCCTTATATCTCATTTACGAGAGTTATTTTAAAGATAGAATTCAGTTTTCATTCAGATTTTCACCTAAAAAGTATGAAGAAGCTTCTGATCATTTTCGCTAAGAATCCTGAAATGGGCAAGGTTAAAACCAGGCTTGCCAAGGCCATTGGTGATAAGAGGGCTCTAAATGTATACCTTAACCTGCTCATTCACACACAAAGTGTGGCGGACAAGCTTCCTATAGATAAGGCACTTTACTACTCAAGGTTTGTAGATGAAAACGATCAGTGGGATAATGAAGTTTATGACAAGCATCTTCAGCAAGGAAATGACCTGGGCGAGAGAATGAAAAATGCTTTTCGCAGAGGTTTCCAGTCTGGATATGACTCTATATGCCTTATTGGTACAGATCTTTATGATTTAAGTGAGGAGGTAATTCATAATGCCTTTTTGAAGCTGGAAGGCAAAGACGTAGTTATTGGTCCAGCCATGGATGGGGGCTATTATCTTATCGGGATGAAAAAGGTGCATGAGGTATTTGATTTGAGCCACTGGAGTACGCCAAATGTTTTTAGTGAAACAATAAAACTGATCGAAAAGAACAACCTGACTTATGGACAAACCAGATTGCTTAATGATATTGACGTACTGGAAGATTTGAAAGGAACAGACCTTGAAAGATTGACAGGTTTATAATAGCTTGTCTATGTCTCTGATGAGAATTTGACGCCTATCAAAATTAATTAAGTTCTTCTCTTTAAGCTCGTTGAGAATGGTAGTTACTGTCTGTCTACTGGTGCCGGTAAGGTTAGCAATATCTTTATGTGTCAGCTTAGTGGGGATCATAGTTTCAAAACCTACTTTCTTTCCTTTCCAGGCTGCTGCATCTTTCAAAAATTCGATTATTCTGGTTCGGGCATCTTTAAAAACTAAAGACTCAATTTTCCTTTCCAATTTCCTCACTCTCAATCCTATCAGCTTATAAATTTTGAGACTTAGTTCTCGGTTATCCGCCATCAGGTCCTCCATGTCTGAGATACTGATGGGGCAAACCACTGTATTATTGTCCATGGCTTGGGCAAAATCTTCTCGCTTAGTTTCTCCAGCTAGGGCCAGCTCACCAAAAATTTCACCAGTGGTTAAAATGGCTTTGGTCACTTCCTTCCCATCTGTGGTATAGTGGCCTATTTTTACCCGGCCTTCGGCAATCATATAAATGTTCTTCGCAGGCTCCTCAGGGAAATAAATGAAATTATTTTTTTCGTAGCGGTTAAAACTGTGGTTTTGATTCATTGTTTTCACCTTGTGCGGACAAAGGAGGTTAAACAAATCTACATCTTGAAAATACCATATATCAGTTTGCTCATTCATTTCCTATGTGTGTATATTAGTCTTGTAAATTAATAAATGGATTATAAACGAAAGCTATGTTCCTTAATGATATCATCATCTACCCTATAAAATCCTTAGCAGGTGTACGGCTAAACGAGGCGAAGGTTGAGCCCAGAGGTTTAAAATATGACCGCCGGTATATGCTTGTAGATGAAAATAATCGATTTATCACGGCCAGGAAATTTCCAGAGCTGCTCATGTTTACCATTAGCATGGAAGAGAATTCGTTTAAAATCAAGGATAGAGAATCTGGTGATAGCTTAAATATACCATTAGAATATCAAGGGAAAGGTCCTCTGGTAAAAGTAACAGTCTGGGATGATACAGTAGATGCAGTAATCTGTGATGAGGATTGGGGAAGTTGGCTTAGCGAGCGTGTGGGTATTGACTGTAAGTTGGTTTATATGCCAGATAGTTCTGAAAGGCCCATTGGTCAGAACTGGTCAATCAATAATGAAATTGTGAGCTTTGCTGACGGCTACCCATTATTAGTAATCGGCTCAGAATCAGTTCATAACCTTAATGAAAAGATAGGAACTCCTATGAGCGTAGATAGATTCAGAGGTAATCTTATATTTTCAGGTGGAGAAGCGTATGATGAGTTCAGGTGGAAAGATTTTGTAATAGGTGAGAACAGATTTAGAGGCTTAAAACCTTGTGTCCGTTGTGTGCTTACCACCATAGATCCGGTTACAGGGGAAAAAGGGAAGGAGCCATTCACCGCTTTGGCAACACAAAAGGTAGACGGTAAAGTGGTCTTTGGTCAGCATGCTGTAGCAGTTGATTTTGGTGAAATAAAAGTGGGCGATGATATTAAGGTGAATTCATACAAAGATTCTCCTTATGATCCGCTTTAAACTAGCGATTGGTCATTAACTTTACGGCCAATGTTATACGTAAAGGCACTACACGTAATCTTCATAGTAACCTGGTTTGCAGGATTATTCTATATTGTAAGACTATTCATTTATCAGGTGGAGGCAAATGAAAAGCCGGAGCCGGACAAGTCTATTCTGGTTAAAGAATATAAAAGAAATAGCAAGCGCCTGTGGTTTGGTATTACTTGGCCATCAGCCATTCTTACTTTAATTTTTGGCTCCTGGGTGCTCAGTTATGTCCCGTCATACCTCTCTCAGGGGTTTATGCATATAAAATTAGCTCTGGTCTTTTTGCTTTATGTATATCATTTTATCTGTCATAACATTTATAAATCCTTGCAAAAGGATGTCTATAAATATTCATCTCAGCAGTTAAGAGTTTGGAATGAAGTGGCTACCATATTGCTGGTGGGCATTGTTTTTATAATCATATTAAAAAGTGCACTTAGCATGATGTGGGGTCTCGCAGGTCTCATAGGCTTTACTGCTTTGCTGATGATTGCTATAAAATTATACAAGAAAATAAGAGAGAAAGATGAGAGTAAATAATCTTAAAATATTAGTGATAGCTGCCATAGCTGTGCTGTCTATTGCTGCTTGCAGTGGAGGTAAGGAACAGGCTCATGAAGATGCTAAGTTGCCTTATATGGGAAGACATGATTACAGTGTTAATGATACTGTTTATCATACTATTGCCGACTTTAAATTCTTAAATCAGGATAGTAACTGGGTGACTAATGAAACCTTTAAAGGCAAGATGTATATTGCCGATTTCTTCTTCACTACCTGCCCAACCATTTGTCCGAAGATGGATGCTCAAATGCTGAGAATTTACGATTCGATTCAAAATGATGACGATATCGCACTTCTTTCGTACACCATTGATCCTAAGCATGATAGTGTGGCAGTGCTGAGAGAGTTTGCTGAGAAGCTTGGCGTAACCAGTGATAAATGGCAGTTTTTAACAGGGAATAAAGATGAAATCTATAAGCTTGGGCAAACCAGCTACATGGTAAATGCTTCTGAAGATCCATCTGAGCCAGGTGGGTATATCCATAGTGGTGCCTTCATTCTGGTGGATAAAGACCGAAGAATCAGAGGTATTTATGATGGAACCATACCAGATAAAGTGAATATTCTGCTTCATGATATTCAAGTGTTAAGAGAAAAAGGCTGATGAAAAAACTTACCCTTTATATATTGCTATCGGCCACAATTATAGCTTGTGGTAAAAAGTCTGGCGACGCCGAATCATCAGCCGGATCAGATGACCTTAAGCTGAATCAATACATTTATGCAGGTAAAGACTTGTATATACAGCATTGTAGTAATTGCCATCAACCTGAGGGACAGGGGCTTGCCTCTTTGTATCCACCGCTTAGCGGTTCTGATTTCTTAGATGGTAAGATGAGGGAATTGCCTTGCATTATCAAAAATGGATTGGAGGGCGAAATAACAGTCAATGGTAAGTCTTTTAACCAGGTTATGCCTGCTAATACCAGACTCACAGATCTGGAAATTGCTGAGATTACCACCTACATTTATAATTCCTGGGGACGATCTGAAGGTATTTTAAATGTGATGGAAGTCAATAAAATTATTCCTAATTGCTCTAAAGAAGAGAAATAAAAAAAGACGGTCTCAAAAGTAAAGTCAACCTGACTTAATTTACTTCTGAGACCGTCTTTTTTTTATTCAAATATGCCCTCTAAAACTTGGACTTGGGATTATCAGGCCATATTTCCATAAAGAAATACACCAATTGCCCTATGGAATTACCAAATACGATAATCAGAATCCAGATCAATCGTTGAGTGCTTTCAAATCTTTCATTTTTAGCGGCGTGTACTAGGTAATACACTAGCATAACCAGGCTTACAAAGCCGCTGCCTATCAAAATGAAAAAGAAAGGAAGAAAGCTTCTTATGAATACTTCATCATCAGGCTCAAAATGAGGTCCGTGGTTCATTTTTGTGAAAATGATCCCAAATATTGAAGCTGCATAAATAAAGCCCAGCACCAATGGGAAAATGGTGAGCAGGCCAATGATAACTTTCGTTCCTTTGTTCATAAGTTGATTATTCTACCGGAATTAAACTAATAGCGGCACCTCCACCTGGAGCCAGCTTTAAGTCCAATTTAGTGTTTTTATTTACAACTTCGCTAGAAATCTTGTATGAGGTAGGGTTGTTATCCCAGTGAGCATCATCACCATCAGCGTATATTGCTGCAGTGTATTCTTTACCTTCATCTAAAAAGTCAAGGGTAATAGAAAGGTCTCTGGCGTTCTCATCAGTGATGGCTCCTACAAACCACTTATCAGTTCCTTTTTCTTTTCTAGCAATAGTCACGAAATCACCTACTTCGCCATTTAATACTTCTGTTTCATCCCAGTCTACACCTACATCTCTTATGAATTGGAAGGCGTCATCATGCTCTTCATAGTATTCAGGTAAGTCAGCCGCCATTTGCACCGGGCTGTAAATTACCACATAAAGGGCTAATTGCTGAGCTAAAGTAGTATTCACCTGGTTTTCAGCTTTCCAAGGATCCAGTTTTATATTGAAAATACCTGGAGTATAATCAATCGGGCCTGCCAGCATTCTGGTGAAAGCTATGGTAGGCAAGTGGTTTGGAGGGTTTCCGCCGTCGCTAGCCCAGGCATTAAATTCTTGGCCTCTAAGACCTTCTCTTGAAATGAAGTTAGGATATGTTCTTCTTAGTCCTGTTGCTTTAATTGGCTCATGAGCGTCAATCGCTACCTGATATTTTGCAGCTGTTTCCAGTGCTTTTTGGTAATGATTTACCATCCACTGGCCATGGTGGTATTCTCCTTTAGGGATGATCTTGCCTACATAACCAGTTTTTACAGAATGAATACCAAGGCTTTTCATTAAACTGTAAGCAGAATCCATTTGCTGCTCATATGTGCGAGGAGCGGCAGATGTTTCGTGGTGCATAATGAGTTCTACGCCTTTTTCTTTTCCATATTTTACTACTTCCTGAAGATCATAATCAGGGTAAGGTGTAACAAAGTCAAAAACACCTTCTCTATCTTCAAAGCCAATCCAGTGCTCCCAGCCGGTGTTCCAGCCCTCTATAAGAATACCATGAATGCCGTTTTTAGCGGCGAAGTCAATGTAATATTTTGCGTTTTCTGTAGTAGCACCGTGCTTGCCATGAGGCTTGGCTTCGCCAGAGAATGAGTTCATATCTTGCTGTGCGCTCATGTCCCAGGTAGATTTTCCTAAGTGCATTTCCCACCAGATACCTACATATTTCGTAGGCTTAAACCATGACATATCTCCTAATTTATTAGGCTCGTTAAGGTTTACAATTAGCTTAGATTCAATGAGATCACCAGCTTTATCTGATATTTGTATGGTACGCCAAGGAGTACTAAACGGTGTTTGTTGCTTCACCTTGTACTCCGTATTTTCAGACCCCACTAAGTTGCTCTTCATTTGGAAAGTTTTCGGGTCTACCTGAAGCGTCATGTCAGCATAGTTAAGTAAGGCTGCTTCGTGAAAACTTAGATATAGACCGTCGGCAGTTTTCATAGTTACGGGTGTGTTCACAGCGTTTACCGGAATGTGAGTCTGTGCCAGGTTAGGATGGTTCTGCTTGCTTAAAGCATCTATTCCAGAGAAGCTGGTTTCATTATAAAGGTGCTCATAAATATCCCAGTCGCCAGGTTGCCACCACACTTTGTGGTCACCCATTAGCTGGAATTCAGTGTTTTCATTGGCAATAAGCACTTCCTTCATGTTTTCTTGCTCGGGGAAATGATATCTAAATCCAATTCCATCATCATACACTTTGAAGATTACAGAGAACTTTCTTTGCTGCTCTCCATTTTCCTGTAAGTCTACAGTAAGTGAGTTGTAATTATTCTCTACCTCTTTTTGCTCACCCCAAGGCATGGTCCATGTTTCCTTTTTTGAGTCTGTGGAGGAATTCAAGATTTTTAAATCACCTTTAATAGATGCCATGTTGGTGAAGTCGAAACTCATCCACGAGGTATCTATCACTACTTTATCATTGTGGCTAACTATGTATCCGGGAGTTCCTTCGCTATTCAGGAAAAAGGATACTGAGTTATTTCCTGACGGTGAGTCTGCTACTATTGGTGCTTCGGATTCTACGGCCATTTGACATGATGTGTTTATGATTAGAAATGCCAGCAGTAGAACAGCAATTGATCGTTTTAACATTGAGTAATAGGTTTTGTTTTCTACACTAATATATTGATTTAAAGTCAATAATGTGGAGCTAAAAACACTTAATTCGGGGCGAAAATCTATGTTTAGCAATCATTTTAAGCTATTTATCGGCTTTTAGGCTGGCGCAAACGGTTGAGTAGAGAGAGCAGAATTTAATGTTCAACCATCTCTTTTTTAAAGATTTTCAATTGGCCTACAATGATTATACTCACTATTACCAGTAAACTCCATGATGTGATCTTATGCCATTCTACCATTTGCCAGCCATTGTGCTGATAGGCGTAGCGCCAGGCACCAAAGAACGTGGCTATGTTCTCAGCAAGCCAAATAAAGAATCCGATAAGAATAAAGGAGACAACGGCAGGCATTTTATATTGGCGATCACCTAATCGGAATAGGAAATGTGTTTTCCAGAATATAAAAAGTAAGGCAACAATGATAAAAACACGTAAATCCTGAATGAATGCATTGGTAATGAAATTAAGATAAATGGCAGCACCTATTGGAATAGCTAATATCTTCTTTGGCCATTTTACGGTTTCTAAATCAAGATTCCTCCAGGCCTGGCAGATGTAACTCCCTACACTGGCATACATAAATCCGGAATATAGCGGCACGCCCCAAAACTTGGTGTAAGCTTCTTCCGGGTAAGACCATGACCCATGATAAACCTTGTGGACCTCCATAATAAGCCCGAGTATATGAAACATGGTGATTACCAGTACTTCATCTTTCGTTTCCAGCCCTAGAAAATACATGATGAGCTGTGATGCTATACAAATGATGAGTAAAAGATCGTATTTGGGTATATCCAGCCCGGCCATTGATGAAAAGGCTAGCGCAGCAAATATGATTGCAGGGAAAATACAGGAAATGGCCTGAAGGTAGCCGAAGAGTAATAGCTGTTTGAGGAACTTGATGGTTCTTTCTTCGGAGCCGTTAAGCGCTAATTTGCTGGTAATCTGTTTGTGAATATTCAAGGTTAATCAAAATAAAACCCTGAATATAGAACTATCTTGTAAGACTACTGGCAATCTTAAAAGGAAACATGATGATAGCTGTAACTAATTTAAACACACCGCCGATGGCAAATCCTAATAGTTGAAACGGTAAAAGGATCAACCACACGAAAAAGGCAAGTATGGCCAATGGCCAGCACAGGGCTAACAATATGAACCAAAGTATGATGGAAATAAGGAATCTCATAAGTCATATTACGTCAGATGAAATAAGAAGGTTTTTAAAATTTAACTCATCGATCATTTAATATGAATACTAATTTTAATTATCAGATTTTTATTGAAAGTTACATCGAATATTACGTTATTGGGTGCCCAATATTCAGTAACTGCATTTAGATGCCAACACAGAAAAGTCGCTTTTTAGCAGAGTCTATACATAAAATACTCGGAGAAACAGGCCCTATTTGGGATTTGTTAGAGGTTTATGCAGCTGTGCCTAGTAAGGAGAAACTGGCAAAAATTTACAAATACTTACTTCGCGAATACGACTATCTTCCTAATGAAGTAATAGGTGAAAGATACTCTTTAAACGAACTATGTGCTGTGTCCGCCACAGAAAAATACATTCGTAATCCTACCGAGAGAAATAAGATAGAAAGGGATAAATTCTACAAGATCATTGCCTTCCCTGTGCCTTGTTGATTGCCTACATTTCCTACTTTCGAAAATCTTTTGTTAAAATTCTCTTATGAGGAAACGAAAATGCTGCTAAATTGTGTTTCTAGCGCAGGTTATGGTGCTTTTTTATGAGATTGTGATGTTTTGAAGGATTAGTTGGTATTTGTTTCGGCATTCTTCAAAACCATTTTTTATATTGCAAATACAAATCACTAACCTTAAGATTATTAACCTTTTAAACTAAAGATCTGTCACAAGAAGTGCTATTTTGTGATGAAGACACAGGCGAGGATGAAACATACTTTTATATTTTTTTATCTAACTATATTTCTCTTCTTCAATACATCATTTTCATCAGCTGGAAATGATTATGAGCTATTCTCTGATCATGGAAAGCAAGGCCTTAAAAATGATGAAGGTAGTGTAGTGATTCCCGCCAAGTATGAATCATTAGGTTGGACCCGCGGTAAACTGCAAGTAGTCAATAATACCATCGGCTATAAAACTCCTGAGGGTTGGGGGTTGATAAGTTTGGCTAACGAAATAATCACACCACCAGAATACACTCAAATTTACCCTTCCAGAGGTCAGCTTCTCATTGCTGCCAGAAAAGGTAAAATCTCTCAGCGCGACTTTTTAGGTGTAATATCTACTAGCGGCAAAGTAGTCTTGCCCTTTAAGTATGCTTCTATAGATGTGTCTGATCTAAGGGCTATTGTCTCTAACAAATCGGGTAATAAATATCAATATGGAGTGGTGGACCTGGGAGGTAAGGAAGTAATTCCGATAGAATATAAGGAAATAGTACCGTTGGGTAACCTTCGCTTTGGTGTGAGAAATACAGATGGTAAAATGGCCATCTATAATGATAAAGGAAAGCAAGTGGTTGGATTTGAGCTGGATAGCATCAGCAATTTTAAATCCGGATATGCCGTGGTTTTCGAAAACCATCTGAGAGGGCTCATCAACTCTTCGGGTATTTTGGTGGCTCCAATAGAGAGTAGGGATTTCGATGTTACTGGCTCCACACCAAAAAAAGTAGCTTTTGATGAATGGCATATTTTAGATGAGCAAAATCAAAAAGACCAGCAAACCCTTCGGGCAGATAAGGTCATTCCTATTGATAATCATACCTGGCAGCTGGTGGCCAATAACAAAACTTGGCTAATAGATAGTACTGGTTCCATGGTGACGTTAGGTTCTTATGACGATCTTTTATCGATACAAAGTGAAATGTATGCCTTTAAAAAAGGTAGCCACTGGGGAGTAATGAAGAAGAACTCAGAGGTGATTTTGCCCGCTAAGTTCGATTCTGTTTATTTCAATAAAGAGATGCTTTACTGTAGAGAGCATATATCTTCGGTAAATAAATGGTCACTTTATGATGCCCATGGAATAAAAAAATCAGTACAGTTATATGATGCCATTGGAGAGGAAACCAGCTATTTGTATCCGGTTAAAAAGGGTGAGTATTGGGGCTGTATCAACAGGCAAGGAGAGGAAGTAATACATTGTGTTTATGATGAAATACAACCAGCAGTAGACGGACTATTAGCTGTGAAATTTCATGGTGAGTATGGAGTTATAGATAAGCAAGGGCGCTGGGTAGTTTTTCCTCAAAAGAAATTTTTGAAGGTGATCAATGATAAATTCTATCTGGAGCTGGATCGTGCGCTGACTAATCTGAAGAGTTTTGAAGAAGGCACTATTTATTTCACAGAAAATAAGGTGGAAGTATTTGATAGTTACCTGGTTGAGCATCTGAGTGATGGAGGCGTTTGGAAGGTAGACTTTAGTGGAAGAATACTTAATAAGTCTGCCACTAATGACAGGTATGAGGAGGTTAGAGCTCCTTCTGAAGGCTATTATCCGGTAAAGATCAATGGTCAGTATGGATTTGTTGACAATCAAAATAGATTACGTATAGCCAATAGATATGATGATGTAGGGAATTTCAAGGAAGGTTTCGCAGCCATTAAACTTATAGGCCATTGGGGTTTTATAGATAAAAGAGAAAGAATAGTGGTGCAGCCATTATACTCTTCAGTAAGTGAATTCATGGATGGTCTTGCCATTGCATCTACAGAGAAAGGTTTCGGGCTTATTGACTACAATGGAGATAAAGTTTCTGCCTTCGATTACGACTCTATTTATCATGAAGCTAATGGTAGGTATGTAGTTCTTAAAGGAGATAAAAAAGGTCTTATCAATAAACAAGGGCGACTAATCGTGAACCCTAAATATGATGAGTTAGTAGATGTAGGAAATGGACATGTGATAGTGAAGAAGTTTGGTAAATATGGCGTTTTGGATCTAAATGGTGTGGATGTGATCCCATTAATGTATGATCAGCTTACCTATGATAGCACCAAGTCTTGCTACCTGGCCATGAAAAAATCCGGCTGGAAGGACATACAGATTCCATAATTTTACTACATTTAACTCACTAAGTGCTCACTTATGATAGAATGGATTACTGTTATTGCCCTCATTATAGTAGGCTTAGGATTTATTATAGTTGAGGTTTTATTTGTGCCTGGCACTACATTCGTAGGTGTATTGGGCTTTATAGCTGTAGCTTTTGGCTTATATCTTGGGTTTACCTATTTCGGTATGGAACCAGGTATTTGGCTTACTGCTGGCAGCTCCGTTGTTCTTGCTATATCACTTTATTTTAGCTTCAAAGGTAAAACCTGGGATAAGTTTTCTCTCAAAGAGACAATATCCAGCAAGGTAAATGAAGGTTATGCCGGCGCCTTGCATGTTGGCGATGAAGGTATAGCTGTTTCTACCCTTAAGCCTTTTGGTAAGGCCGAGTTTTCTGAAAAGCTTTATGAAGTAAAGTCTCTGGGTAATTACCTGGATAGCGGCACTAAGATCAAGATCATTAAAATTAATACTAATAACATTTTTGTAGAACCAATTACTTAACCATGGAATTAACCGGTGTAGGCCTCATCCTCATTATTGTACTGGGGATTGTAGTCTTTTTTGTATTTCTTTATTTTATACCCGTAGGTCTTTGGATCACGGCTCGTTTTTCAAATGTAAAAGTGGGTCTTTTTGAGCTTATGTTCATGAGGATTCGTAAGGTGCCTCCAGGGGTAGTAGTAAATTCATTAATTACAGCTACCAAAGCAGGACTTACTGTAACTACTAAAGAGCTGGAAACGCATTATTTGGCGGGTGGTCATGTGCCTTCAGTAATTAAGGCGCTCATATCTGCAGATAAGGCGAACATCAACCTTACTTTCAAACAAGCTACTGCTATCGATTTGGCAGGTAGAGATGTGTTTGAAGCGGTGCAAATATCTGTAAATCCGAAGGTTATCACTACGCCTAAGGTGGCTGCAGTTGCTGCCGATGGTATTCAGTTGATTGCCATTGCCAGAGTAACGGTAAGGGCAAATATTCAACAATTAGTAGGTGGTGCCGGAGAAGATACTATTCTTGCCAGGGTTGGTGAAGGTATTGTAACTTCCATCGGTTCTGCTGGTACGCATAAAGAAGTACTTGAAAATCCTGACAAAATATCTAAGCTTGTGTTACAGAGAGGGTTAGATGCCGGAACAGCATTTGAAATTCTTTCCATTGATATTGCTGATGTAGATGTTGGTACTAACATCGGCGCGAAATTACAGACCGATCAGGCCTCTGCTGACCTTAAGGTGGCGGAAGCTAAAGCTGAGGAAAGAAGAGCGATGGCTGTAGCCCATGAGCAGGAAATGAAAGCTAAAGCGCAAGAAGCGAGAGCAAAGGTTATTGAAGCAGAAGCAGAAGTACCAAAAGCTATGGCTGAGGCCTTTAGAAATGGTAATCTGGGAATTATGGATTACTATAAAATGGACAACATAAAAGCAGATACAGAAATGAGAGAATCTATCGCTAAGCCAGGTTCTTCCAGTTCTAAAGATAAAGGCAGCAAAAAGTAAGATCATTTTTGCTCAAAAAAAGATAGGCTGTCAGAGAATCTGGCGGCCTTTCTTTTTTATATTTATATGAAAGTCCCCTAATTTGCGTTATGTCTTTAGTTGGGGCTTTAAAAGCCGTAAGTGTCAAGGTGAAAGTAGTTTCATCATATTTCTTAAGTAGAATTATGACTAATGCCTAGGTCTTTCCTTTATACAAAATTTTTGTTATGCTGGCTGCTATCTGCTGTGGGTGCACAAGCACAGGAGAAAGCCAGTAAGGTAGATAGTCTTCTTCAAGAGCTTTCCGGCGCCTCTGATTCTCTCAGAGTGCAGATCTATTATTCCCTTTCCATGACATTGCAATATTCTCAGCCAGACTCGGCCATGTATTATGGCAAGCTTTGTCTGAAGGAAGCCAAAGAGCAAGGTGGGATGAAGAATTTAGGCGATGCCTATATCAACATGGGGCGATTGGAGCGTGATAATGGTAGCTATGATGCTGCGCTTGATCATATCTTTGCTTCGTTAAAAATATATCGAGAAATAAAGGATAGTGTGCAGATTGCAAATGCTATCAATGACATAAGTATTATTTATGCCTATTCTGGCGATGGTAAAAAATCTCTCCAATACTTCAAAAAAGCCTTAGAAATCTTCAGTAAAACAGGAGGTTTAAAAGGGGAGGCTCAGGCATTGAATAATATTGGTTTGGTTTACCTGCAGTTTTTTAATGATCTGAAAACTGCGGAAGACTATTTTCTGAAATCACTTGAGATAAAAAATAAGCTTGGCGATAAAAAGGATCTGGGCTCTACTTACGGAAATCTGGGTAAGATCATGGAGGAGAACGGTAAGTTCAATGCTGCTTTGGAATATTACCAAACGGCTGAATCTCTTTTTAGGGAGGTGGATGATCAGATATTCCTGGTTACCAACTTATTAGACCAGGCAAATCTTAGAAGAAAACAAAAAATGCCACTTAGGGCTAAACGCCTGGCTGAGGAGGCATTGAAGGTAGGCAGGGAGATTGAGTCTTATATCTCGGTGAGAAATGCGACAAATCTGTTAATCTCATTATCTGAAGAATCTGGCAATTATTCTGAGGCTTACAAATACCTCAAAATGAATGTTATGGCAAAAGACTCTGTTCAGAAGAAGAACAATATGGAGCATTTGCAGGAGTTGAAACAGAAGTATAATGCTGAGAACAGGGAAAATGAAATAGCCATATTGCAAATGGATCGGCAGATTCAGGATGCTAACTTAAGACAGAAAGATCTACTGACTTACGCACTTCTTGGTGGTTTTATATTGGTGCTAATCATACTAGTGCTTTTATACAGATCCTATCAGCTTAATAAGAATAAAAAGGATCTCCTGGCCTATAAAAATGCTCGAATACAATCTCAAAAAGCTGATTTAATTAAAATTAATAGAGGTAAGGACCAGCTTTTTTCCATTATTTCTCATGATATTAAAAGTCCTCTGAACTCGCTTAAAGGCTTTTCGAACCTTCTTGTAAATAATATAGACAGGCTTAGTAAGGATGATATTCAACTCATGGGAGGCAAGATCAATGATTCTCTAAATAACCTAAGTGAGTTGCTAGATAATTTATTGGCCTGGTCTATCAATCAGACCAAGTCTCACAAGCTTGAAATAGATAAAGTAGACGTGAATGAGCTCATTCAGAAAAATATTGAGCTCTATGCCTTAACCGCTGCCTCTAAAAATATCCAAATTAAAGACTATAGCGATGAGAATATAGTTGCTCTGGCTAATAGTAATTCCATTCATACAGTGCTAAGAAATTTCATAGGTAACGCCATCAAATTCTCTTATCCTGATAGCGAAATTAAAATTCAAGCTATGCAGAGAGAGGATAAAATTCAGATTTCTGTGGTGGATGAAGGAATAGGCCTTACGCAAGAAAGTATTGAAAAGCTCTATGATATCACCCAAACAGAAACTAAAGTAGGTACCTCAAATGAAAAAGGTAGCGGACTGGGACTTATTTTAAGCCAGCAGCTGATCCGTGAAAACCAGGGTGAGTTTTATGTGAATAGCGAGCCTGGTAAGGGCAGTACATTTACTTTTACTTTACCTAGATATGTGGCTTGATTGACCTAAATGTAATACTTAGTGAGGATTGTGGTGATAGCTCCCAGAATTACTGCGGCTACTAAAATGGAAATGCCTATCACCATAAACATTCTTAGCAATTCTTTTTTGCTCTGATCTTTGAGCTTCTTACGTATAATTTTTAACTCACCTTTTGAAGCTTTTTTAAACTTGTAGGTTGCATTGGAGTCAACTTTAAGTAATCTGTCATTTAAACCGAAATAACCATTGCGAGAAAGCTTGCCGTTGTTAGCTTTCATGCGGTTAATCATATCCATAAGATGACCAGCTCCTCCTGACATACTACTTTTAGTTTTTTATTAAAATAGTAATAAAATACTTATTCTACAATTTTAACCTGCTCACTACCAATGATAATAGGCTCATTAAATCTATCATTAGGGTCGTTGTTTTCTAGTTTTAATACACCTCTTGGACATACTGAAGAGCACACACCGCAGCCTACACATGAGGCTCTTACAATATTTTGCCCCCTTTGGGCATACCATCTCACATCTATTCCCATTTCGCAATAGGTGCTGCAGTTACCACAGCTAATGCATTGCCCGCCGTTAGTAGTGATCCTGAATCGGGATTTAAACCTCTGGATAATTCCTAAATATGCCGCCAGTGGACAGCCAAAACGGCACCAAACTCGACTACCCATAAAAGGATAGAAGCCTACACCCACTACTCCGGCAAACACAGAGCCGATCAAAAAGCCGTAGGTCGAGCGCAGAGAATAAGTGTCAATCCCCAACAGCGAGCTGCTACCTGAAAAATATGTATATAGCGTGCCGGCGGTCATCACCGCTGCAAATACCAGCACACTATGAATCATCCATCTTTCTACTTTCCAGGCTTTGGTTGACTTATCCGACAGTTGACGATATGGATCTCCCAGCGTCTCTGCCAGTCCGCCGCAACCACATACCCAGGAGCAATACCATCTTTTACCATAGAAATATGTAATCACTGGGACCGCCACCACAGCCAAAATTATTCCCCAAACCAGCATAAAAAGACCTAAAGCACCACTGCTAACCAGATTTTGGATGTTGTAATCGAAGAAGAAGGTGTAGTTAAGAGGCCATATGTTTTTGAAGTCCATGCTAGGCTTATTAAGCAGAATTAATATCTCAGGGATAATAAAAGCAAAGGCCGTTTGAAAGAAAATGATTGATGATGTTCTGATGATATGGTATTTGCTGTGTCGATATTTGATCAGCATACGTACACCCATTACAGCTATAGCTATCGTGTAGAGGAAACCATAAAAGAACCATTGGCTGGCGGCTCCACCATTGAGTAAATAGCTTACAGGGTCAACCAGTTGCATCCATCCCGTCATATACTCAGGGAACCAATATAAAATCACATAGAACAAAATGAGTAATACTCCGATGGTGATCCCAATCCATCCTCTACCTGTGTGAGCGCTATGGAAAATGCCATCATTTTTAATGCCCGGAAGTAGCTTTAGCTTGGGTAAAATGTAAATAAGCGCTCCTATAATACCTAGTCCGAAAGTAAGTAGGAACCATAAGATGGGGTTGGATTTGACCGGACCTTCACTGGCAGCTCGTGTAATAGTAAGTTGTAGATTGCTGATTTTATAATCACTAAATCCTTTATCGTTGATGATACTATTGTTAATGTTTTGAGCGGTGGTTAGTAGTTCTTTTTTTAAATCATCACTATTAGCATAGACTTTCCCATTCATCCAGCTGGTGTAAGCTTGTAGTTTTTCTTTTTTAAAATCACTGATGTTATTGGCTGGAAATGAGCTAGCTACGAGAGTATTGTCATAAGTGATGTTCTCCTTTTCAAAACTTTTTAAGCTGAGGTCGATGTCTTGTTCTGTAACAGAGTAAGTTGAAATGATCTCTTTATTGGCATTTTGAAGCCGTTCTTTTGTAGCCGCATTAAATGAAAAGCTTTCGCTGTATTTTTTATTAAAGATAGGCTCTAATATTGATGCCAGTTGTTGGTACTCTTCTTCGTTAACCGCCTCTTCTAGCTTATGGGAATCAAGCTTGTAGTGATTAATGAATAGCACAGCTATTAATATCGCACAAGCGGATATAAATATGGCCATCCCGGTTTTTTGAAGCATTGAAGTTTTCATCATCGTTAAATTAGAATAGCCCTAAAATTTTCTTTCGTTTTGTCACAGATACTGCTAACTGTGGGTGCTGCTGGTTAAATGCGCTTATAATTTCTTCCTCGTATGAAGAATAGAATTCAGGGTCGAAATTGGCTTCCCTTAAATTTTCCAGCACAAATCGAATGCTTTTGCCAGATTTAAGCCACCTGTCAAAGTATTCATGCCTTAATCTTATGCCAAAAGTGTTCACGCCCAAAAACTTTTCCGACTGTTGGTCAAATACAAAATGCATAGCCAAATGCTTAGTGTCATGCTGCCAGTAAAAGTCGGTTTCTCCTTCTTTTAGCAGATTTTTCACCTGGCCATAAGTCTGGTATTCTACATCAAAAAACTTGGCTGAGTTAAACCAGGGCCCAGGTTGATACGCTGTTTTACTTCCGCAAATGGTGGCGGCAACTGCCTCACCCATCATTCTGCCGGTGTACCAAACTTGCTCCACTGGCGGGCGGTCTGTCAAAGGCTCAATTCGCTCTGCACAATCTCCAACCGCATAAACATCAGGGAGATTTGTCTCCAGATATTCATTAACTAAAATTCCTTTATTCGTTTTTAGAGCAGTGTTTTTTACTAAGTCCAGATTTGGGTGTACACCTACTGCGAGCCCTACAAAGTCACATTCAATTTCTTTGCCCTCTAAGGTGATTAGTGATTTCACCTTTCCGGAATTATCAGACTTTATTTCTTTTAGCTCAGTGCCAAGCAATAAGTTTACATGATGCTCACGAATATGATTTTCAATTAATGAACCCTCTTTTTGAGGTAGAATTCCACCCCAAAAGTGCTTTTCACGCACCAAAAATGTGGTGTCAATATTTCTTGATCTTAACATTTCTGCCATTTCTACACCTATCAAGCCGCCTCCTACTACCACCGCCTTTCGAGCGTCTTTGCTTTGCTTTTCTATATTTTCAAGGTCTTGCAGGCTTACCATGGTACAAACTCCCTCCAAATCCTGTCCAGGCCAATTAAATTTGTTAGGCTTTGATCCGGTAGCTAATATCAGGCTGTCATAATGAACGGGCGCATTGGATTGAAGTGATAATGTTTTCGAATCAAAATCGATAGTATGAACATAATCATGAATCAAAGAAATGTTGTTTTTCTTCCAAAAGCTATCTTCATAGGGCTTGGTGTGTTCATATTTCATGTGGCCCATGTAAATGTACATCAGAGCTGTACGCGACCAGAAATGTTCAGACTCGGCAGATATAACTGTTATATCATAGTTGCTTCGCTTACGAATATGACGTGCAGCAGTAATGCCCGAAATACCATTACCTATTATGACTACCTTTTTCATACATGAGTTCTTATCAGGTAAATATCCCTACTAGATTCATTAAATGAAAATACTCTGGATAAGTTATCAGAAATATGTCGGTTGGCTTACATACATATTACATGTCAAAAATTATTTCAAAAAACATCAAAACTCCATAGGGGATTTAGAGCCCATGATTGTCTTTTAATCTGAGGCTAGAAATAATTTTTAATAGAGCTGTTTCGGCTCCATATTTTTTTAACATACAACAAACATGAAACTCAATTACTTTTTTATTCTAGTATGTCTGGTAGGCACTATGTTCTTATCCGGCTGTGGTGATGACGATGCTGAAGATCCCACGCCACCATCTTCTGGTGATCCTAAAGATGATGATCCGGACACCGATCCTGAAACATCTGTTACACTTACAGCAGAAGATTTTTCAGTAACTATTGATGAGAATCCTGACGCAGGAGCTGTGTTAGGTACAATTAAAGCAGAGGTTACTGAAGGAACCATCAGCTATGCTATTTCTTCTCAGGAAAAAGAGGAGGCATTATCTGTAGATGCAGAAACAGGTGAAGTAACTGTACTAAACCCTGACCGCTTTGATTATGATGCTTATGAAAGTCTCAGTGCAGTAGTGGTAGTGTCAGCCGAAGGTGCAGAAGATGTGGAAATTGAAATAGCAGTCACTTTGCAGGACTTAGATGATCAAGTAGGTTTTATCACTACCTGGAAAATTACTGAAGAGGATAAAACAGTACTTATACCAATTAACACCGATTATGACTATGACTATACAGTAAATTGGGGAGATGGCACTACCAGTAGAAATCACGAAGGTGATGCTGAACACACGTACAATGAGGCGGGAGAATACCAAATAGAAGTGACCGGGATTTTTCCAGCTATGAATATGGACGGCAGTTCTGAGGACTATTATCATGATAATCTGGAAGAACGCTTATTATACCTGGATCAATGGGGCAATATACAATGGGAAAATTTTTCAGGAATGTTTGCTTACTGCGCTAAAATACAGGATAGAAGTGAAGATACACCCTCTATGACTAAAGTAAAAAGTGCGTCTAAGATGTTTCTGTATGCGGAGGAATTTGATGCAGACTTGTCTGACTGGAGTGTGGATAACATTACTAACATGTCTTTTATGTTTACCCGGGCAAGTAAATTTAATGGAGATCTATCTAAATGGGATGTTAGTAATGTAGCTAATATGAACTCAATGTTCGAATATGCTTCATCATTTAACCAGGATTTGAGTAGTTGGGATCTTAAGTCGGTGTCAAGTATGAGTTACATGCTTGATGGTTCCGGAGTTTCTAAAGACAATTACGATAAAATATTATTCAGTTGGTCAAAGCAAGATAAAAGTAGTATCAAACTGGGAGCCTCAGGCTTAGAATTTTGTGATGAGTCAGCCCGCAACGCGCTTATTAGCAAAGGGTGGACTATCAGTGGTGATTCAAAATCTGCAGACTGTAATTAAATACAAATTTTCATCATAAGCAGGAGAATCCTCTCCTGCTCATTTTTCAAACTACTTATTCTTAATAATGAAACTCAATTACTTTTTTATTCTAGTGTGCCTGGTAGGCACTATGTTCTTATCCAGCTGTGGTGATGACGATGCTGAAGATCCCACGCCACCATCTTCTGGTGATCCTAAAGATGATGATCCGGACACCGACCCTGAAACATCAGTTACGCTTACAGCAGAGGATTTTGCTGTCACTATCGATGAAAATCCGGCAGAGGGAGCAGTGTTAGGTACAATTAAAGCAGAGGTTACTGAAGGCACTATCAGCTATGCAATTACTTCTCAGGATGTAGAGGGTGCTTTAGCTATAAATGAAGAAACCGGTGAGCTCAGTGTGCTGAATGTAGAACCATTTGATTATGAGGTGAATGAAAGCATAAGTTCAACAGTAACTGTATCAGCTGAGGGTGCGGATGATGTGGAGGTAGCGATAATGATTACGATCAATAATGTATCAGACGTACCTTTTGTTACCACATGGGGAATAACCGCTGATGCACCAACATTAGAAATTACCTACTACAGTGGTTTTCCTGAAAGCTATGACTACGTCATTTCATGGGGAGATGGTACAGCGGCAGAAGCTTACACTGGAACTGCAACCCATGAGTATGGCTCACCCGGATATTATCAGGTAAAAATTACAGGGAAGTTTGCAAACTGGACAATAAAAGAAGAGCACAGGTCTAAGCTCAAAAGCATCGATCAGTGGGGAGATATCAAGTGGCTAAGCTTCAATAGAGCTTTTGAAGGCTGTTCTAATGTAGGAGCTAATTTCACAGATGCTCCAGATTTAAGTGAAGTTATTGATATGTCTCATATGTTTTCAGAAGCAAAGTCTTTCAATGCTGATCTGAGTAACTGGGATGTTAGTAATGTTGTCTACCTGAACCATATTTTTTACAAGGCTGAAAACTTCAATGGTAATCTTTCAACCTGGGATGTGGGTAAGGTTGAAACCATGAATCATATGTTTTATGACGCTACCAAGTTTAATCAAAACATTGCTGGCTGGGATGTGAGTAGCGTAACCACGATGTCATATATGCTCTATGGGACAGAAGTATTTAATCAGAATATTAGCAGTTGGGATGTAAGCAATGTTACTAATATGATTGGGATGTTATCAAAGACCAATGCATTTAGCCAAAATTTGGGTAGCTGGAATATTGAGAGTATAGAGGATATGAGTTATTTCTTATTTTATAGTGGAATATCCATTGATGATTACGATGCCACTTTAGAGGCCTGGTCGCAAAAGGCAGTGCCATCAAATATTGTCTTAGGAGCCCATCAGGTTAAATACTGCAACATAGCAGCAAGGAATATTTTGATAGACAAAGGCTGGAGCATAGAGGGAGATATTCAATCTGAAGAGTGCAATTAAACAGTCAATTTCATCATAAACAGGAGAAGCCTCTCCTGTTCATCTTTTGCAAACTATATATCTTAAAAAATGAAATTCAATTACTTTTTTATTCTAGTATGCCTGGTAGGCACTATGTTCTTATCCAGCTGTGGTGATGACGATGCTGAGGATCCAACGCCCCCTGTTTTAGGTCCTGAAGTGCCTTTGCAGCTTACCGTAGAGGATTTGCTAGTTGTTATAGACGAAAATCCTGAAGTCGGAGCTGTTTTGGGCGTTATAAAAGCGGAGGTATCTGAAGGAGAGGTTAGTTATGCCATAACTTCTCAGACTGTAGAAGGTGCCATGGTCATCAATAAAGAAACGGGAGAGCTTTCTGTTTTGAATGCAGAGTTTTTCGACCATGAGGTGAATGAAAGTTTAGAAGCTGTTGTAACGGTATCTGCGCCAGGAGCAGATGATAAGAAAGCTAATGTTACTATCAATTTAAATGACCTTAAAGATGCTCCGTTTATCACTACATGGAATATAGAAGATACTAACTTCACCTTACATACTGTTACAGAAGCAGATTTTAGCAGTGATTATAACTTCAATGTTTCATGGGGAGATGGTACAGAAAGTATCAACCAGACGGAATCGGTTTCTCATACTTATAGTGAACCAGGTGTGTATCAGATTGAAATAATTGGAGATTTTCCAGCATTTAAAGTAACAGAAAATTATTCCAGTTTAACCAGTATTGATCAATGGGGTGAGATTCAGTGGAAAAGTTTTAAAGAAGCATTTGCAGGATGTTCTAAGGTGGTTGGTAATTTCACTGATGCCCCTGATTTAAGTGAGGTGACAGATATGTCATTAATGTTTTATGAGGCTGTATTATTCAATGGAAGTCTCAGTAGCTGGGATGTAAGCAATGTTACTGACATGTCATACATGTTTAAAGGCACTTCTTTTAATGATGACATAAGTGAATGGAATACTTCCAAAGTGGAAAACATGAGAAGGATGTTTTACAGCGCTGAGAAGTTTAATCAAGATTTAGGTAGTTGGGACGTAAGTAACGTAATTGATATGTCTGGCATGTTTGCTAATACCAATGCTTTTAACGCAGATATAAGCAGATGGAATGTCTCAAAAGTAACAAACATGAAAAGGCTGTTTTATTACGCAAAGGACTTTAATCAGCCTATCGGCACCTGGGATGTGAGCAGCGTTACTGACATGTCGGAAATGTTTCCTGGTGCAGCTAAATTTAGTCAGGACTTAGGTGATTGGAATTTAGTAAGCATCGAAAATTTAAATTATTTTATGTCTAACACTGGTATGTCTACCGAGGCTTATGATGCTACATTAAGCGGATGGGCTCAAAATTCTGGTCTTTCTGATATTAGTATACAGATGTATGGGCTTACATATTGTAATGAAAGTGCTCTTAATACTTTAGTTGATAGGGGTTGGAAATTTTTAGGCCACTCTAAATCTGAAAGCTGCGACTAGCACACACATAATAAATTGAATGTCTCAATTAGTAGCTGTATGGGAAAAGTTTAAGTAGTCTATTCCCTACACTGCTGATGAGGCATTCTTTTTTTTATGCTCTTTAATGTAATCAAGCTGACAAATTAATTCATTCTCTATGTCAGTTCTATGACAGAATTAATTGCTGCAATCTGCTTTATATTGTGGTTTATCAAATCATTGTCATAATATGAGAGCAATACTGATTTTATCATTTTTTATCCTATCCTATACTGCTTCAGCTCAGACCTCGCTTAGCAGTTTTATTACGCAGGCAGATAATTTCTTTAGTGAATATGTAAAGGCCGGTCGGGTTGATTACAAGGCTGTTATGGGTGATGATGTGAAGATCAATGGACTTTACAAGGCTATTGGTGAAATGAACCTTTCTGGTGCCTCAGCAGAAGATAAAAAGGCTTTTTATATCAACGCTTATAATCTGGTGGTAATTTATCAGGTGTCTAAATATTATCCGTTAAAATCGCCATTAGATCAAAGTGGCTTTTTTAATAAAGTAAAACACAAGGTAGCTGGCGAGTCTTTGACGCTCAATGCACTGGAAATCAAAAAGTTGATTTTGACTTATAAAGATCCACGTATTCATTTCGCATTGGCCTGTGCAGCAGTGAGTTGCCCGCCTTTAGCAAGTTTTGCCTATAAACCAGCTACCTTAAATCAGCAGCTGGATGAAAGAACTAAAAAGTCAGTAAATAATCCAGACTGGCTAAAAGTGCACGCCTCACAGAAAAGCGTGGAACTTTCTAAAATCTTTGAATGGTATAAAGATGACTTCTCCATGAACGGAGCTAAATCAGTGATAAGCTTTATTAATCAATACCGAACCAAGAAAATCCCAGATTCATATAAAGTAGGTTATTACGAATATGATTGGAATTTGAACGAAAGTTAAACCTGGAAATTTATTTGGTTCAGGTGGAGGATGAGTTCTTCCAGGGTATTGGTAAAAGCCACTCCCGGTCCTTCCACCTGCCAATAAGGTTTCTCTCCTTCAATTTCAATGGTTATGGTATAATCGGATGTTTCTGATATTTCATAGCCATTTCTTTCCAGAGCATTTTTGGTCCAGAGGTAATTATGTCCCTCACCTTTAAGCATTACTTTTTTACCCAGACTTTGTTTTTTTAACAGGCCTGTTCGCAAATCATAACCTTTGAGTTCAAAAACATCATCAATAGCGCCGTTAAGCACCAGATCTTCAGGTATTCCAGAAACTATAGGCGAATGATAACCGGCTAGCCAGAGCCTGTCGGCCGTTTGTAGGGCCAGGTCCAGTTCATGGGTAGCCATGAGTATGGCCTTGCCTGTATTCTTGGCTAAATCTCTCAATAAATTTATGATTCCCACCCTATTATTCAGATCCAGATGAGCTGTGGGTTCGTCCAAAATGACAATAGGCGTATCCTGAGCTAATGCTCTGGCAATCATCACTTTCTGAAGCTGTCCATCACTGAGTTCAAAAGTCTTTTTATGGATGAAAGGCTTAATTCCAGTGAGTTCAATGGCCTTTTTTATAGCTTTCAGATCCTTCTTATCGAATGAAATATTCCAACCCACATATGGATACCTGCCCAGAGCTACCACTTCCTCGGCGGTTAGGTTGCCAGCATTGATTTTATCCGTAAGTACCAGACTGATTTTCTTTGCCAGCTGAGCTGTAGATAGTGCTTTAGCATTAGTTTCTTCCAGAAAAAAATCTCCCGCCAGGGGTTTTTGTACTCCTGTGATAGATCGAAGTAAGGTTGATTTACCAACGCCATTAGGCCCCATAAAGCAAACCAACTCGCCATAATGTAGCGCCAGATTAATACCTTGAATAATTCGTATTTCTTTCTTCTTAGAAACGTAGCCCACCGCCAGGTTCTTCAGGTTCAGGGCAATATCGCTGTTATCGATAGGGGTCATCTTCCAAAGGCTTGTTTAACGTTCCTTTTTCTTAACAGTACCCATACCACTACCGGGGCACCTATCAGTGAGGTGACGGCATTGATTGGTAATATGAATTCGCTATTTGGTACCTGAGATACAATATCACACACCAGCATAATGATCATTCCACCCATGGCTACGGCTGGCAAAGTATATTTATGGTCAGAGGTATTTACCAGTAGTCTCACCAAATGAGGTACAGCCAAACCTATGAAAGCAATAGGGCCGCAAAAAGCGGTGACACTACCTGCTAAAATACTGGTGCTGAGAATGATGGATAACCTCACCTTCTTAATGTTAACACCCATACTTTGAGCATAATTTTCACTGAGAAGCAAAGTGTTAAGCGGCTTTATCATGCTAAATGAAATGGCTATTCCTGCTATAACAATGGGAACTAGCAAAGTGATCTGCTCCCATGACAGTCTCCCCAGGCTGCCCATAGTCCAGATGAGGTAGATTTTAATTTCTTCTGAGTTGCTATAAAACTGAAGTACACTGACTAACGCTCCAGTAAAGGAACCAAACATGAGGCCTATAATGAGTAAAGTCATACTGTCTCTTACCCTGAAAGAAGCGGCCAGCACCATGAAAAGAACCAATGATGAGCCCACAGTAGAAGCCAGTATGATGGCCCAGCTGTTCATATAAAATGAAATGGCGGCTCCAATCATGGATCCGGCCAGCACAATGATCGCTACACCAAGACTGGCGCCTGTGCTTATGCCGAGCACAAAAGGGCCGGCTAAAGGATTTCTAAATAATGTTTGTAGCTGCAGTCCGCTAACAGATAATGCTGCTCCTACCAGTAAGGTGGTAATGGCTCGAGGCATTCGAAATTCCCAGATAATATTGGTCCAGCTGGTTTTTGAACCTTCACCTCCAAGTATGATATGAATGATATCTTTTAAAGGAATAGAAACGCTTCCAAGTACCAGGTCTAAAATAAAAAGAGCAGCAATACAGAGCGGTAACACTACCCACAGAGTAAGTTTAAATGAGCGCTGAGAGGATAGTGCAGTCTTCAACTTTATTTCAATTTTTCGTAGAAATACATTTCGTAATCTGGCAATAACTCAGGATGAGCAATTTTTACTAAGTCGCTGAGGATCAGGTCTGGTCTTGCTGTTCCAGCCTCAAAGTAATCATTGCCGCCGTTTTCGTTAATGCGTTTGATATAGGCATATACTTCACCTTCCTTGAAGGCCTTAAACTGAGCATATCTTTCGTTGGACTGTAAAAGCTCTTGAAGGCTTTTATACTGAGCTGCTCCAATCCACTTATCTGCTTCTGCGGCCTTGTCATAAACCGCTTCAAAGGCCATAGACATGCTGCCTGAGCTGCTGTCATTAGCCCATAAGTAGTTGACTCCGGCCTCGTCTAGAAGTTTTGCTGGCCAGCTTTCACCACCAGGTACATACCATACATCGTTATAAACAACACCTGTAAAGGCTGTCGGTTTATTTTCTGTGGTTTTTACCTTTTCTTTTACGGCTAAATAGGCTGATTTAATCTCTTTATATTTTTGCTCAGCTAGCTCTTGTTTGTTGAAAAATGCCCCAATAAATTTTACCCATTCAGCGCGGCCCAGAGGCGTTTTTTCTAAATAAGCCGCTTGCAAAATTACAGGTATTCCTAGCCTGTTTACCTGCTCCAAATCTTGAGAATTACCATTCAACGTATAACCAAAAACAGCTTCCGGCTCCAGCGAAGTTAAAGTTTCCATGTTCAGCTTGCTATCCATTCCCAGCTCCTGAATGTTGCCTGACTTTACCCGTTGGTTAATCTTTTCAGAGGATATGAATTTTGTGCTGGGAAAACCTACTAATGCGTCTATCTCATTCAGCATTTCAATAGCTGGCAGGTGAACCGTAGCCGTGCAAACCATTCTTTCTACCGGAGTTCTTATGATAATGATATCTTCATCATGATCTGGAACAGTATCTGTTTTCGGCACCAATAAATATTTGGTGGAGGTTGGTGCACCTTTGTATGATTGGGGTACTTCAATGTAGGTATTATTGCCTTGTTTCCACATAGAAAAATTGACTGCATCTTCTATCAATATTTCCTGTTTTTCTGCTATTTCAAGGTTTTCAGAGCTGTTGTTTTGAGGTTTCTGCTCGCAAGAAACAAGGGCAAAGCAGAGTGTCAGAAATAGGGCAATAAAGCGATTCATAGTTAAATAAGCATGGGTTGATCATGGCAAACATACATTTTTATGAATTTAATGTGCAACTGTTAGCAGTATGTTGGTTTAAATAAATCTTTAGCTACCTTTGCAGTGAATTGTGGTTTGTTACCTCTTTCTGAAGGTGTAGCAATTAAAAGGGAATCCGGTGATTCTGAGAAAAATCCGGAGCTGTCCCCGCAACTGTAAGCTCGTAGAATTCATCATTCAATTCAAGAGCCACTGTCTAGAAATAGATGGGAAGGCCGATGATGAAGAGCAAGCCAGGAGACCTGCCATCATTCTTTTACTAAGAAGCTTTCGGGAGTTATGGCTTCAGGCAGATGACCCATTACATTTTCTGGTGCACCTTCCTGTTCCGTATTTAAAAAGCTTCATGAATAATGGTTTATGAAGACACTCTTTAGTTGTATCCTTTTTTTTATGACAAGCATGAGTTTGCTCTATGCCCAGGATAGCCTGGCGGTAAAGCAGCTCCATGGTATTGAAATACAGGATAAAAGAATTGAAGATTTCCAGACGGGTGAGAAAATAGATGCTGTAAGCCCGGAATATATCAATGGTCTGCAAGGTGGTAGTGCTGCCGAATTGCTTATGAAAACAGGCGGGGTAAATGTTCGCTCTTACGGAATTAGCGGCCTTTCTACACCGTCATTGCGAGGAACAGGAAGTAGCCATACCGCAGTTATTTGGGAGGGCTTAAATTTACAAAGCCCTATGAACGGATCTTTAGATCTTACCCTTGTTCCCGTTTCGTTTATCAGTAATCTATCTATTCAGTACGGAGCTGCAGGCACCACCATGGGGTCTGGAGCGCTGGGTGGCGCCATCCATATGAGTAGCAACTCCAATATTTCTCATGGTTTTGGTGCCGGGTTATTTCAGCAGACAGGAAGCTTTGGTAAAAGTTATACTGGGTTGAACGTCTCCTACGGATCAGGGAAAAGCGAGGTAAGTGTAAAGGGCTTTTTGCATCACTCGGATAATGATTTTCAATATTTTAATCGCTTTTCCAATAAAGAAGAAACACAGGAGAATTCAGAAATTGATCAGCATGGTGTATTGGCGGAGTGGCGTTATCAGATCAAGGATAATCAAAGGATTTCCGCAAAATATTGGTATCAGTTTAACAATGTTAACCTACCTAGGCCAGCTTCTGCGGGTGGAGAAGCCGTTGAAAATCAGCAAGATGAATTTCATAGAGCGGTAATCCATTGGCAACGTAATTCTGAGCATGGAGTGCTCGAGGCTCGTTCTGGCCTGGTGAGCCATGAGCTCACTTACACCGATCAGGTAGCAGAGCCTTCGATCAGCCAGTCCAGCACGTGGATTAACGAAATTCACAAAGTGAGCAAAATCAGTGATAATCATGAATTTCAGGTAGGTCTTAATTATACTTTTGACCATGCTGAAACACAGAATTACGGAGATAATATTTCTGACAGGCATAGAATCTCGGCCTTTCTCGGCTCTAAATGGTTGTTATTCAATAAGATGGAAGTAAATGTTTCAGCCAGACAACTTTATGTAGATGATTATTTTGCGCCGTTCTTACCTTCTCTGGGAGTTCAATATTTCGCTTCTAACCATATTTACACCAAAACAAAAGTAGCCAGAAGCTATCGTATTCCCACTTTTAACGACTTGTACTGGAAGGGTGGAGGCAGTTCAGGAAATATGGATTTGATGCCTGAAGAAGGTTGGAGTTTTGAGCAGGGACTCGTGATGGAGAAGAGTGGTTTTAAAACTGAGATAACTGGATTTTATAATATTATCGATAACTGGATTCAATGGGTGCCTTTTGCAAATGGATGGTCTCCTCAAAATGTGGAGCAGTTACAATCTCGCGGGGTGGAAGGCAACTTGTCTTACAGTTTACAGCTAAAGCCGAATTGGGAGCTTGGGGCCAGCCTGAAGTATTCCTACACCAAAGCTACTAAGGAAAAAGTGGGTGAAAATGCTGAGGAACAGGAGCTTCACAAACAGGCCATTTACACTCCTAAGAATCAGGGAGTATTTTCTGTTTTTAGTAATTATAACGGTGTTTCTCTCCTCTATTTACTCAGTTATACCGGTGAGCAATTTGTTACCGGCGATAACAAGAAAACCATACCATCATTTCTGATCAGTGACATTTCACTGGGCTACGGTAAAGCTTTTGGTAAGCAAAAGATAAACTTTCAGGCATCTGTGAAAAATGCTTTTAACAAGCAGTATGAAATAAGAAATGCCAGGCCCATGCCCGGCAGGTATTATCAACTAAGTATTCAATATCAAATTAATTAAATATCTATGAAGACAAACATTTACTTTTTGGCCATTCTTATCGGGGCGCTTTTAATGACATCTTGTTCTGATGATGACCCTGAGCCTGAGGTTGTACATAATTTTCCTATTGGGGAGAATGGATTTTTTATAGTGAATGAAGGCGGCTGGGGCAATGGAGATGCCAGTCTTTCATACTATAACCGTGATTCTTCAGAAGTTTACAATGATATATTCCAGACTTATGCAGGGCGTCCGCTTGGAGATCAGGCACAGTCTATGTCGCTTATTGATTCTCTTGGTTTTATAGTGGTTCAAAACTCAGTAAAAATCGAAGTGATTCACGCTTATAAGTTCACCTCAGTGACTACCATTGATGGGGATGATGGCTTGGAGTCGCCACGTTATGTTTTAGGGGTAAATGAAAATAAGGCCTATATCACAGATTGGGGATCTACAGGTGTAAATGGTACCGTAAAGGTTTTAGATTTAAATACTTATGAAATCACTAAAACCATCAGTACTGGAAATGGTGCCAATAAGCTCATTAAAAGAGGTGATAAAGTGTATGTGGCTAATCAAGGAGGCTATAGCAGAGATAGCACTATTGCTGTAATTGATGTGAACACGGATGAGCTTTTAAAGAAAATAGAGGTAAAAGGAAATCCTGAAAGCCTTCAGCTTGATGCCGATGGTAACATATGGGTTGCTGGAAACGGTATAACTATTTATAATGCTGACTACACGGAAATAATCAGACAGACACCCGGATATATTGCTAGAATAGGTGAAGATGATGAAGTTGATTTTATTTGGGAAGCTACCGAAGGTACAGGTGACATCAATCGACTTACCATTAATGAAGCCGGTGATGAGTTATATTATTCTCATGCAGGCGGAGTGTATAAATTATCTACTTCTGCTACAGAGTTGCCAGCATCAGCTTTAGTAAGTAAATCTTTTTATGGTTTAGGTTTCGACCCTGTATCTAAAGAGATCATAGGTGGTGAAGCTCCAAACTTTAGTTCTGCGGGTACTATGTATTTCTACAATACTTCTGGTGTAGAAACCGGTTCAGAGTCAGTGGGCATAGGACCAAACAGTTTTGTGTTTAGAAATAACTAAAATCAAATGAATCGTATTGTTTCTCTTCTTCCTAGTAGTACGGAAATAGTCACTTCTTTAGGATTAGGCGATCAGCTGGTAGGGCGCTCACATGAATGTGATTACCCTCTGGGGGTGAATAGCTTACCTATTCTCACAGCTCCCAAGTTTGATACTAACCGATCCAGCGAAGAGATAGACAATAGTGTGATTGATTTGCTTAAAGATGGACTGTCAGTTTACAAAATCAACGAAGAGCTCTTGCAGGAGCTCAATCCAGATTTTGTTATCACCCAGTCATTATGCGATATATGCGCAGTGAGCTTACAAGATGTGGAAAACGCCATCTGTAAGCTCACTTCATCTAACCCTCAGCTCATCAGTCTGGAGCCCAATGTGCTAGCAGATATCTATGGCGATATTATCAAAGTAGGTGCGGCGCTTGGTGTATCCGAAAAAGCTGAGCAGGTGGTGAATGAGATAAAATACCGACTTGATAGCATAAGATTAAGAGTCGCTGCCACTCAAAACCGGCCTTTGGTGGCTATGGTAGAATGGCTCTCACCCATAATGCTGGGAGGCAACTGGATTCCTGAATTAGTTGAGCTGGCCGGTGGAGAAAGTTTGCTAGCCGAAACCGGTGAGCATTCACATTACTTTGATTGGTCCGTAATCCCAGATGCTGATCCAGATATTATAGTGGTAATGCCCTGCGGTTTTGGAATAGATCGCTCCATGAATGAGATGCACTTGCTCACCAAAAAGCCAGGCTGGAAACGGCTGAAAGCGGTAAAGAATAATCAGGTGTATGTGGCAGATGGTAATCATTTCTTCAACAGACCTGGCCCACGAGTGGCTGACTCAGCAGAAATTTTGAGCGAAATTTTCCATCCTAACTTATTCCCTGCTCAGCATCGCGGAACAGGATATATTAAATTTTAAAACTATGCATTCACCAGAAATAGAGCAGCGAATAGAGGCCTCAAAAACCTCATTATTCAAAGCAGTTTTTCCTAATACCGTAAATCACTACGACACACTTTTCGGAGGCACCGCCTTGCAGCTAATGGACGAGGTGGCCTTTATTACAGCTACCAGGTTTTCACGCAAAAGAGTGGTTACAGTATCATCAGAAAGAGTAGATTTCAAACAGCCTATTCCTGCCGGAACCTTGGTGGAGCTGATGGGGAAAGTCACTAAGGTGGGAAATACTAGTTTGAAAGTGAAGGTCGAAATATTCATTGAGCAGATGTATTCAGAAGAAAGAGAGCGAGCCATTAGAGGTGAATTTTCATTTGTGGCCATCGATGAAGATAAGAATCCGGTGAGCGTATTATAACTTTGGCTTATGGCTAAAAAAGCAAACGAAGACGAACCCTTATTTTACATAGAAAACGGCCTCTACGTTTTTACCGAAGCCTACCATCTCAAACGCGGCTACTGCTGCAAAAATGGCTGCCGACATTGTCCTTATGGTTTTAGGAAGAGAAAGTGATTGGCTGGTCTGTGAGTTCTTCTCTATTGTTAGTGCGTCTGAGTGTTGCTGGGGTTGTTTGAAGGTAAGTTGTTGGTTATTGGGGTGGGCTTTTGCTTGATTGGTGCTCTTTCTTTTTGTTGATTTTATTAATTCTGGGTTGGTTGTTGGGTTATTGATTGTTGATGTAGTTTTTGGGTGAAGTAGAGCTTTTTATTTTTGGGAGGCAGGGTTAATTTCAGTTAAATATTATTTTAAGTGAATACTATGATGTCATCTAATCTGAAGAGTTTCACAGATTTACAGGCCTGGCAGATTTGTAGGGAATTCAAGATCAAAATCATTCATCTGGCAAAATCTTTTCCGCTTGATGAAAAATATAAATTAGTTGATCAAATAGTGAGATCCAGTCGGTCAGTCACAAATAACATTGCAGAAGGCTTTGGGAGATTTCACTTTCAAGAGAACATTCAATTCTGTAGACAGGCAAGAGGTTCTTTATTTGAAACCTTGGATCATGTAATCTGTGCTTACGACGAAGGGTACATTAACAACGATCAATTAGTAGCATACAAGAATGACTTTAATAATTGCCTGAAAATACTTAATGGCTATATCTCTTACCTCAATCGAGCTAAAAAAGCCTCAAAGCAATAACCCAATAACTAATAACCAATAACCAAATAACCAATAACTCAATAAGCAATAACCAATAACCAATAACCCAATAACCAAATAACCAAATAACTCAATAACCCAATAACCAATAACCAATAACAAAATCAATGAAAAAAATATCCATCTCCTGGAGCGGCGGAAAAGATTCAATGTTAGCACTAGATCGTATTGTGAGAAGTGAAAAATATAGTATTCATCATCTACATACGGTAATTGATGCTGATCTTAAGCGTGTTGGTTTGCATGGTGTGCCTGAACATCTTATTGAGAGGCAAGCCGAATCTTTGGGTATTCCCTTGCATAAATTGTACTTAAGAAAAGATGATAGTCATGATACTTATAATCAACTGATCTCTGATTACATTCAAGGCCTCAAAAGCGAAGGAGTGGAGTTAATTATGTACGGTGATATTTTCCTGGAATACTTAAAGGCCTTTCGTGATACTAAGCTAGCGAGCGCAGAGATGCACGGGGTTTATCCCATATGGAAGGAGCCGTCTGAGGAGTTGTTAGCTGAATTTTTAGAGAAAGGATATAAAACCAGGATTTGCGCAGCGGATAAAAAACATTTTGATAAGTCACAAGTCGGCCAAACTATTGATGATCAGTGGATAAGATCAGCTCCTGAAGGCATTGATATCTGTGGTGAAAATGGAGAATTTCATTCTTTTGTATATGACGGTCCTATTTTCAAAAATCCGGTGGCGCACCAAGTTGGGGAGATCGTTGAGAAATCATATGAGTTTAAGGTGAAAAATGACGACGGTTCATTGACAGACCAAAAGTCAACTTTTTACTTTGCAGATCTTAGCTAGGGCGTGACCTACCTTTCACTTCATCATATCTGGCTTCATATTTTTTGTGGGTTGTCCCCATTATTCTATCCCAGAAGGTGAAATATAGCCCATAATTTCCTTTTACAAATTCATGATGCATGTTATGATTGGTGGAGGTGTTCAGCCATTCGCCTAACCAGTGCTTGTAAAACCTTTTTGGATAAAGCTCATAACCGAGGTGTCCATACACATTGTAGATAATCATGAAGATTAAAAAGGCAGCTATTGCCAGGCGATGGAGTGGAAAAAGAAAGACAGCCAGCACAATAATGCCTACCTCAAACAAAGCCTCAATAGGGTGAAAAGCAAAGGCCGCCCATGGACTTGGGTTAGTAGATTTGTGATGAATTAAATGAGATAGTCTGTATAATCTTTTGTGGTGCATAAGGCGATGAGTCCAATAAAAATAGGTGTCATGCAAAAGTATTAGCATGAAAATGCTGAGGACTAAATAACCATAGCCGTATGTGCTTATCTCTGAGTAAACTAAAGTATAAGGTTTTACAAAGGGACTGAAAAGTATGATCGCGACTAGGGTAAAAATGACTATGGTAAGAAGTGAATATCCTACCTCTCTCAAGTAGTCTTTGCCAGTCGGGAATTTCAACTGTATTTTTTTATACGACCAGGCTGATTTTCTAAGAACATACCATATGATAAAGGAAATTCCAGCTGCTAAAAGGTATCTTAACAGCATTACAGAAGCTACTTGTGTCCATGGAATAGTCATGTATCTCAGATTTTAATAACTAATGACGCTTAGATGAAATTCGTTCCTAAAGGTTTAATAGTTTTCTGGCAGCTGCCTGCGGCGTGATCATTCCGGCTCCCACTTGTTGCTCTATTTCAGGTAAGTCTGTTTTTACTTCACTATTACCATAAAAGTTTTGCTTTAGCATAAAACCAATGCTTTCATGCATCCAACTGATATTTTGTTGAGTTCTCAGTTTATCTAGCTTGCCTTCCATGTGATCGTAATACGTCTCTATTAAATGAAGTATATCATCAAGTCCTGTTTTGGCTACTGATGAGCACGTTAGCACCTTAGGTTGCCAGCCAGAGTCTGCCAGCGGAAATAAATGCAAAGCATTTTGATATTCTGCCTTTGCTCTTTTTGAAGCCTGTATGTTATCATGGTCCGCTTTTGTGATTGCAATAGCATCAGCCATTTCCATAATGCCCTTTTTTATGCCTTGGAGTTCATCACCTGCGCCGGCAAGCATAAGTAGGAGGAAGAAGTCTACCATTCCCTTTACCGCTATCTCAGATTGGCCAACACCCACTGTCTCAATAAGAATATGATTAAACCCCGCGGCCTCACACAAAAGCATGGTTTCCCGGGTTTTGTTGGCTACACCACCTAATGAATTTCCAGTGGCGGAAGGCCTGATGTAGGCATTGGGATGATGCGATAGTTGCTCCATTCGAGTCTTATCTCCCAGTATGCTGCCCCCAGTGCGCTGACTGCTGGGGTCGACGGCAAGTACGGCCAGCTGCTTGCCCTGATCAGCTAGTAAAATGCCCAAGGCTTCTATGAAAGTGCTTTTCCCTACACCAGGAACACCTGTTATGCCTATCCTTTTGGAGTTTCCAGTATGTGGTAGAATAAGTTCAAGTACTTTTTCCGATAATTCAATGTCTGTATCTAAGTTGCTTTCAATCAATGTAATAGCCCGGCTCAGAATAATTTTGTCGCCAGACAATATTCCATCAGCATATTCATTGATTTCCAGTCGTTTTCGTTTCAATCGCATAAGCTTAAATCAGCTCATTAAATTAAATTATATTATCTAAAACTGCTTTATTTTTATATTTTTACTCTCCTTACATGTAATCAATTTTTGTTTTAACAGCCATTCAGCTTAAATGAAAAAGCGTTTCTGGATCGACTCAGTCCTTGCCACAGTTTTCGTGTTTTCCATCATGTGGATCATATTCAATGTGTCTCAGTTTAAAATTTTCGATGCTTTTGATCCTGTAGGAGATGCTTTGGAAGATATGGATATTACTGATGTGGCTTTCTCAAACCTGAGGGAGGATCCTGTGCCTGACACTAATATTGTGGTGATAAATATTGGCTATCTCAGCAGAGCAGAATTGGCTCAAGAGGTTGCCATTATCAATCAGTATGACCCTAAAGTCATCGGTATTGATATTTTATTTGATGGGTTAAAGCAAGACACTCTCGGCGACATGTTTTTGAGTACTGTGCTTAGTGATGTAGATAGCTTGGTATTAGTGTCTGAATTACTTCAAACACCTGACTTCGCTAATAAAAATAAAGGTGATGATTTGTTCGATTCTCTTCATGTATCACACCCAATTTTTAGTCAGAATGCACATAACGGTTTCGCAAATTTGTTTACAGACGCAGATTCTCAGGAGGATTTTAAAACTTGTAGATCATTCCCACCCATGCGAAAAGTAGGAAAGGAAGAAAATGTAGCTTTTGCGGTGAAAGTAGCCCAATTGTATGATGCGGAAAAAGCTAATAAAATATTAGAAAGGAAAAATTCTAGTGAGGTAATTAACTATCGGGGTAACGTTGTTGATCTTTATGGTCGTACCGATTACCCTAACAGATTTTATGCTTTGGATGTAAACGATGTTATAACTGAAAATTTTACTCCAGGGATGATCAAGGATAAGATCGTTCTATTCGGATATATGGGGAGAGATTTTGATGATACATCATGGGATGATAAATTCTTCACGCCTCTAAATAAGAAGTATGCAGGGAAGGCCAATCCTGATATGTACGGCGTAGTGGTGCATGCTAATATCATTTCAATGATTCTGAATGAAGATTATGTGAATGATGTTAATGATAAAGAGGGGTTTGGCATCTTAGTGGCTGTCTTTATCTGCTTTCTTAATGTGTCACTATTTTCCTTTATATATCATCGTTTGCCAGATTGGTATGATGGGATAACTAAAACGGTTCAGTTGGTTGAAATCGGTCTTATTTTATTCTTAATAGTGCTATTATTTAGCCATTACAGTTTCAAATTGAATCTTGTTATATCATTGGCAGCCATTGCTTTAGCGGGAGATGCACTGGAAATTTACTATGGTGTGGTGAAGAATATCTTTAATAAAGAAAAGAGAAGACAGCTGTTTACCATAAAGCGTAAAGCTGTATAGATGTGTAACCTTGCAATGTAATATTGTTTGACAAAATAACAAAATATTTAAATATAACTTCCATGAAGAAATTTAGTCTTTTAAACCTGGTTCTACTGCTATTTATAGTAGGGTTGGCTCATGGACAGAATTATACTTTTAAGGTATTAGCGAATAAAGGAGATAATAAATTTAAAAGTGGTTCTGAATGGATGTCCGTTAAAACAGGGGCGTCTTTGCATTCGGCTGATGAAGTAACACTAGCTAAAGACTCGTATCTAGGTTTGGTACACAGTACTGGTAAAACCTTAGAGTTAAAAACCGCAGGCACTTATAAAGTGAAGGAGCTTGAGGAGAAAGTTGGAAAGAGCTCATCGAGCGTTGCCAGTAAGTATGCAGATTTTGTGCTCAGTAAAATGACGGCGGAAAGTCAAAAAAACAGATTAAAGAGCACTGGATCAGTAACTCGAGAAATATCCAATATAAAAGTGTATCTACCTAGCACTGGATATGTGTATAACAATTCAGTCTTGATTAGATGGGACTCTTTAAATAACTCTGCTCAGTATGTAGTTACACTTACTAACATGTTTGATGATGTTCTTCAAACATTTACTACAAGTGATACTAAGGTTGACTTAGATTTAAATGGTGAAAAGTTGAAGAATCAAAATGTGATTCTTGTTTACGTTTCAACTAAAGATGGTTCCAGGGAGTCGTCTGTATTTGCTATCAAACGTTTAAAGGGAGATGATCTTGAGAAAGTGGAGACCTCTTTAAATGATCTCAAAAGTCAGATAGATGAGAAAAGTGCATTGAACCAATTTATTTTGGCTGGCTTTTATGAGGAAAATGGACTTATACTTGATGCGGTATCGAGCTATGAAAATGCCATTGAGTTAGCTCCTGATGTGGAGACCTATAAAATTGCTTATCTGGATTTCGCGGTAAGAAATGATTTAGCAAACTAGTTTATCAATCATATTTGAAATGAAGAAAGGCAGCCCTTAGGCTGCCTTTTCTTTTACTCAACATCTCAACAACTCTATTAACTAACCTTAATCACTTTTGCTTCTTTCTTAGGTGTAAGTGGTAAGTTTAAAATCAATACACCATTTTCATATTTTGCTTCAATCTTCTCAGTGTTAATCTCACCTGATAATTTGAATGATCTCTTGAATTCACCGTAGTGTGACTCTATTTGAGTAGCATTCTTCTTTAAGTCATCACTGATAGTTCTGGCACCAGAGATGGTTAAAATCTCATCGTTCAGATCAATATTAAAATTGTTTTTGTCAACCCCTGGAGCATAAACGTGTAGCTCAATGTTGTTTTCAGTTTTGAATACATCAATAGCAGGTGTAAATGATTTTCCTCTATTTCCTTCTTTGATGAAATTTTCGATAACATCACCAAATGTTCCTGAAACGAAATCGTTAAGCGGGTTGTATCTTACTAATGTCATGATATTTAATATTTTTAGTTTCTAAATTTTTAATGTTTAATTCATCTATAGTGAAAACTGTACCAAGCCAATTTTCTAAGAAGTTTCACGATATTTAATGACATAAAGTCTGATTTATCGTAATTACGCAAAATAAATAATGACATAATGTCTTATTTGATGTCAAAATTATAATTTCTATATTCAGCTTTTAATTTTAGCTACTCTCATGAATTATAAGCTTAAGAACTTTCTCAAGACATTAGGTCCTGGGATTGTGTTTGCTGGTATGTGTATCGGTGTTTCTCACTTAGTTCAATCTACCAGAGCAGGTGCAGATTATGGTTTTACCCTCTTAATAGCGGTATTAGCTGCCAACCTATTTAAATACCCCTTCTTTGAATTTTCATCTCGCTATACCAGCGCCACTGGCAAGAGTATATTAGATGGCTATTATAAACAGGGTAAATGGATTCTATGGATCTATGCTTTTATGACACTGGCCACCATGTTCATCGTGAGTGCAGCAGTAACTTTTGTGGCTGCCGGCTTACTAGGTAATTTACTCGGAATAGATCTTTCCGCAGATATTTGGGCTGCTATAATATTCGCTGTTAGTGTGCTGATATTAGCCAGTGGAAAATACAGCGCCATGGATGGATTGTTGAAGGTGGTAAGCATAGTGCTTTTAATTTCTACCATTACTGCCGTGGTAGCCGCATTGCTCAATGGAAGAAGTGAGCCTGTCAATGGTTTTGTACCTATGGAGGTGATGTCTACCGGAGGAATAGTTTTCCTGATAGCGCTGATGGGGTGGATGCCTACTGCCGTAGATATGTCTGTGTGGACGGGCCTGTGGGCAGAGGCAAGAGTAGAGCAAACCGGTTATAGGCCTACCAAAAAGGAAACATTGCTGGATTTTAATTTAGGCTATATTATTACCGCCGTACTAGCTGTGATCTTTTTATCACTAGGTGCTTTGGTAATGTATGGATCAGGGATAGAGTTTTCTAATAGTGCTTCTTTGTTTGCGGGGCAGTTAATCGGTCTTTATACAGAATCCATCGGCGATTGGAGTTATATCATTATAGCTAGTGCTGCTTTTAGCACAATGTTCAGTACTTCTATCACTGTGCTAGATGGTTATGGGAGAACTATGGATCGCATCGTTTTATTGCTGTTTGAAGGAAAAAGAAGGGTAAGCTATTATGTATGGATCATCCTGCTGGCGGTGGGTTCTTATTTAATTATATCTCGTTTTTTGAATGATTTAAAGAGTCTGGTGGATATGGCAACCATTGTATCATTCATCATTGCGCCATTTGCTGCATTTCTTAATTACAAGGCCATCTTTTCATCTGAAGTGGATGAGCAATTTAGACCACCACAATGGCTGAAAATATTAGGTATTTTAGGTCTTATATTCTTAATTTTGTTCTCGCTAGTGTATTTCTATATCCTCTTGTAACAACAAAAAAAAATTTTTAAAATTTTTTGAAAATAATTGTTGCAAATTAAAAAACGAAGACGTAGAATTGCACTCCCATTTGAGGGAAACACATCACTCCCCCTTAGCTCAGTTGGTTAGAGCGGCTGACTGTTAATCAGTAGGTCCTTGGTTCGAGCCCAAGAGGGGGAGCAAAAAAAGCCTGATTTCGATAGCTATCGGAATCAGGCTTTTTTGTTTTACGGCTTTCTATTTTCTTACTAACTTAATGTGAAGATTTGCATTTCACGTTATGTATAGCGTTTACATTTTATACTCCGCATCTATAGATAAGTTTTATATCGGATATTCATCTGATGTATCTTTGCGTCTGGATTACCATAATTCCTTAATTAATAATAATTGGACTAAACGAGGAAGACCTTGGGAGCTGTATTTTAAGATGGAAGGCATGAGTAAATCTCAGGCACTCCAAATTGAAAAACATATTAAGAAGATGAAATCTATTAAATATATATCCAATTTGGTGCGATACCCTGAAATGCAAGAGAAGTTATTTGAAAGATATAGCTAAAGTTATTCTTTAGGTGAAGTGGCGGGGAAGCATGGGGATTAATATATCGGATTATTACTGCTGAAACTATCCCGGTACATTTTCCATCCTTGATCTGTTTTTTTCCATAGAACAAGGTATTTGCCATTGTCAATAATCCCATCATTTGCGTCTCTTAATTCGAAAAGTCCATTTTCGGCAACATAATTACCCATACCATAGAGCTCGGTGGTAGTGAATTTTCCATCTCGAACAGCCATTGAGTCATATGCAATCTGAAAAAAGAGTTTAGCAGCATCTTTGCCGCACATGGAAGCTGCATTCGGTGCCATAATACATGCATCAGAGGCATAGCGATTAATGAATAGATTTGGATCCCCTTTTGAGAATGCTTGCCAATAAAGTGTATTACTGTTTTTTATCTCCAGCCTTGCTTCTTGAAGTGTTGGATCTTCTTTCTCGTTGTTTGAGGTAATGTCAGTGCAACTGGTGATTTGTAAGATCATCAGTATTATAAGGATCAGTTTTTTCATAACTCTTGAATTTTGTTGTCCTTAAATTACAGACAGGGTTAAAGTTATAATTGTACAGAAGTGACAAATTCGGATTTATATTTTCTTGGTGTGATTCCTGTAATACTTTTGAATTCACGGATAAAGTGAGGTTGATCGTAGTAACCGCTGAAATGTGTTATGTCACTTAGGTTTTGCTGAGTTTGAAGAAGGTTTACGGAGTGTTGAAACCTAATATTTCTTAAAAATATCTTCGCTGTGATTCCAGTACTAGCTTTGAACCTTCTCTGGAAGCTTCTTTTACTAAGGGCAATGCAGCGAGCTAATTCATTCACATTCATTTGTCCTTTGGTATACGCTGCAAGCTTGATGGCCTGAATTATGGATTCATCTGCCTGACCAGATTTTAAATGTCGTTGTAAAAAATCAACAATGACACTGGTGTGATTGCTGTTATTCATAAATGCATCTTCCAATCTATTATACCTGGAAGTAGAAATGAATTCTAACAATGAAACCGTTAGGTTGACGGTCTCATGAAGGTTAGGGAAAAATAAAGAAGCGGTATATGGCTTAAATTTTACGAGTAAAATTTTATTTCCAGGTGAAACTAAATATTTTTTGTGATGTGTTAACTGGCCATCAATTGTGAAAGTGGGTAGTTGAAGTAACTGATCATTTATAATCTCGGAGATGTCGTTTTTGATGATGCAGCCAAGAATTACGCGATTCTCGGGATAAACTATCTGAGTGAAGGAATCATTGCTATTGTTTTCAATGATTAAGATATCGTCAAAATATTTTTTAGCAAAAGCATCCGTCATAATTTCAAAAAGATTAAAATTTTAATGCTGATCTAGTCTCTTATTAACGAAATAACGACTGTAGAAGATGATAAGAGTTATGACTTTATGAGCTTGGCAATAGAGTACCTTCGATTTCCACCAGCTGGAGTATCTTCTGTAATGTTAATAATCTTGGAAATATTCATGTCAGTACCCTCAACCAATTTCCTCACCTCTTCATTGTCATAAAGCCAGAACTGATGCCCGACAAAAGGGAGCTTTTTCATAAAGTCTTTCTGAGCATAGGTGATAAGGCATTGCCCTCCAGGCTTTAGTACCCTTTCTATTTCTTGTAGCAGAGCGGTAGGGTTTCTCCAGAAATAGATGGTGTTCACGGTGAAAACTCTGTCAAAACTATTGGTTTTAAAGGGTATTTTGTCTCCCTGGTAAAGGTGAAAGCTGGCCTTTCCCTTTCCAATTAACTCCTTGTTTATCTTAATTGCTTCATTATGCATGGTAACAGAGATTTCTAGTCCGCAGTAATGAAGGTTGCTGGCTTCTTTGAGTGCCATATGTGCATGTTGAGAATTTCCATGACCTATCTCCAATATCTTCATTCCTGCAGCCAGCTGCATTTCAGATAAGGTGTTCAAAGTCATATTAATATTTGAGTCATGCATTCGCCTTCCAACCTCCAGCCCCATATCGCCCGATGGACAGCTCAGTTGCTTTTCTAGTTCTTGAAGTTCGCTCTTACTTAAAGTTTCCATGGTTTGAGGAGATTAATTTATTCCAAAGATGGCGATAGTGTTTTTGAGGGAATTGTAAAAACGCGACATTTTCAGGTGTATTGTAATTACAAAAAGAGGAGGTATTTGTCCATATAATGGAAATTTTCTATTTCTCGGAACATGATGAGTCGAAATGTCTATTCTACTAAATCGTTTTTAGCCCCGAAAATTATTGATTGCATATCATAGAATATCAAGGTATAAAATTTGGATATGGAATAAGCGTGTTTTAAATCAGAAGTGGTTGGTTGGCAAAGAATAGATTACGATTGAAAGTGGTAATTATGGAGAGGCTTGTGAATATTAAGGCCGCGGTGGAAAACGTGAAAAAACTACTCAAGGCAAGTAGATATTATGATATCAAGGTTAATAACCTCATAAAGCCTGACTTGCACTGGCAGGTAAATGAGAATGTTTTGGAGCTTACTGTGAAACAAATATTGATCAATCGATCTATTAGCATGGCTGACTCTAGTGTTTCGGAATTAAGTGTAGATAAGGAAAGGCCTGATAATCTGATTATAAGCACTATTAAGAAGACTTCGAAAAAGTTAGGCTCCTTTAAGCGTGCTAATGGCAAGTGCATTTCAGATGATTTTGCTGAGTGCTATATACTGGAGAGGCTGATGAAACGGCTCGGTGCTAAAATGGAATTTCAGGATGATTATCAGCATGCCTATATATTACTCAGGGTGCCTGATAATCAGATATATTATAATTGAGAGAGTGTGATGTGGGGATAGTGAAAGCCCATGATTAAGGAGCCTTGAAATAGGCACTTTAATCATGGGCTTTAAACTTCTACAACAGCTCTCGGATAAGCTGGGGTACATCTCCAGATGAAGGCCTTTTTGTATTGGCGCTGGCTATTTTTCCATCCTTGTCAATAAGAATATACCTTGGAATGCCCCACATGTTATATGCTTCCATTATACCAGTCTGTCCTGCTATGGGAATTTCATTCACGTATATGCCATCGGGTAATTTTTCTTGCTGAAGATAATTACGCCATTGATCTTGGTTTTCATCAACAGATACAAATAAGAACGCTACATTTTCATTGCCTTCAAATTGTGCCTGGAGCTCTTTGTAATGAGGAAATTCCGCTATACATGGCCGGCACCAGGTGGCCCATACATCTACATAAACTACCTTTCCTTTCAGCTGATTTAGTGAAACGGTGTCATTTGCTTGGGTAATGCCCGTTATTTCTGGAGCAGGTTTTCCTTTTGAAATTTTCACCCATTCCTCATATTTCTCCTGAATATCAGCGGTGTAATCGGAGTTTGGATAATGTTTTTTATACTCATTATATATGCTGTCTAAACTCCAGGTTATTCCGTCGGACCCAAGCCAATACATAATGTTTTTGGCAAGAAGTAATTCTTTTATATTATTAGGTACTGTATAATCCTTGATGATCTCGTTAGATTTTATTGTGTTTTGTTTTGAAAGAGAATCTATGTGTTTAATGTCCATATTTTCACCTAGCTTGCCATGAACCTCTGTTCTTAAATATAGATCGAGTGTTTGTGCGTATTCAAGTATGCCCAATTCCAGATATTTAGCGTTTGCCGGAATATCTTCGAAATTAACTTTCATATAATCAGAAGTTGAGTCAGAGCTACTTTCTTTGGTGTGCTGAGCATTAACTAAACCGTATTGCTGTTTTAGACTAATTAGGCTGGTTATAATTTTGTCTTGGAGCGTTTTTTTCATGTCCGGCTCTAAAGAAGCGGTATCAGAATAACCAGCGAGGTAATCGTCCTGATTTTGCTTGAAATTTTTAAAAATTTCCGTTGCTTCAGTCCTGCTTTTTGTCCACCAGGTGGGATTTTTAGCATAAAACTTCTGTCTGATGGAAGAGCTGCCTGACAAATAATTGTTGGTATCAGCGCCTTTACCTGTATACGCAATAGTGAGCAAATCATCATCAGTCTTTAATGTAGCGTCTAACTTATAACCGCCTTCCAGATATATATCAAAGTAGTTTTCATCTATTCTCAGAATTGCAAAAGTGGGTTTGCTAAGATTGAATTTAACACTCCCTTTGCCTAATGAGTCCAATGTGATTGAGTCAAGTGAAGTGGGATCGAAGCTTATCATGTTAAACCTATTGAGCTCTAAATATGCATTCTTGAAAGAAGGAGCATTAAAACTAATCTCCACCAGATCAGATTTTTCTTCTTTTTTTTCGGAACAACTGATGATAGCGGATGCGAGAAGCAACCATGATAGTAGTTGATAAAATTTTGAGTTCATAAATATGTTGTTAATCAAGTAAGTCTTGAAGTAACGACGTTTTTAATGAACCTGTATCTTTAGAGGTATAATTTTTCTTCTTTTTGTTTTATTGTAGAGTTGATTATGCTACTCCAACGCCAAACAGATAGCCAACAAGTGCCGTCAATCCCATAGTTACAGTGCCCCAGAAAGTGATTCTGAGAATGGCCTTTTTCTTACTGGAGCCTCCGCTTTTGGCAGCGAACAATCCCAAGGTCATCAGAAATATGATGGAGAATCCGTAGAGATAATATTCAAGATGCTCCAGAGGCATAAACAAAACTACCAGCACTGGTAAAATACCGCCGGCACTAAATGCTGCTCCAGATGCCCAGGCAGCTTGCAGTGGGTTAGGTCTGTTTACATCATTAATTCCTAGTTCATCTCTAACATGAGCAGCCAAAGCATCATGCTCAGTGAGCTCCATGGCTACTTTCATGGCGGTTTCTTTTGATAGGCCCCTTTCCTCATAAATCTCAGCTAACCTCTGTAGTTCTAATTCAGGCATATCCCGCAATTCTTCTCTTTCACGGTTAATGTCTGATTTTTCCATATCAGTTTGAGAGCTTACAGAAACGTATTCTCCAGCCGCCATAGAAAGAGCGCCGGCCACTAAACCTGCTGTGGCGGAAAGTAAAACGGGTTCACGGGTAGCACTGGCTGCGGCTACGCCAATAGCTAAACTGGCGGTAGACAAAATGCCATCATTCGCACCTAATACAGCTGCACGTAACCAGTTACTTCTGTGTATGTAATGATTACTCCCGTAGTCATCTGTGGTTTCATCCATAAGGTCATTCATTATGCCTCAACTAAATTATCAAGTATTCGCATCATTTCCTGCTAATAGTTAAATAACGTTATTTCGGCTATCAAGTCATATTATTATCTCATCAATTCACCAACCCTCACTATCAAATCTGAGTGGTCTGGTCTCATAAGAGTTTATAGCTTGGATATTATTCAATCTAAATTATAAATTCATGAAGTACGTTCAAGTTTTATGTATGGGTATGGCTCTGGCATTTTTTGGCTGTAGCGAAGATTCTGAAGATCCCGTTGATCCTAAGGTGGAAGTTGAAGGAGTTTACGTGGTTACTGATGTGGAACAAGACATCTGGGCCGTGACGAATTGACACAATATACTTTTGATATAAAGCCTAAAATAAAATTGGCAAAGTCTGAAGATTCTGATGATACCATTATCATGACCCTGACCGAGTTTTTGGAGAGTATGATTGAGGTTTCATTCTGGGCACATTACAATGGTACCAATAAGCTTATTGTGCAGGTTGATGTAGTAAATGGCTTGATCCCCGTTGAGTTTGATAATGAAAAATTTGAAACCTATGAATTCAATGTTAAAGTGAAAGCCGGGCTAGGTTTGGAAGCCGCCACTAATTATACAGCTAGTATACGTTTGGATGGCGAGGTAGAAGACGGAGAGATGGAATTTGATTATAAAGCAACAATTAAAAATGCAGGCACCAAGCAGGTTGCATTTGTATTTGAGGGAGAGGCTAAGGGTGAAAAAATAGATTAATGCCTTTATTGCCTTAAAAGTTATGGGGCTGACTCAATATGATGTTGCATCTTGTTGAGTCAGCCCCATTTTAGGTTAGGTATTATGGTTGAGTTGATTTTTGGTTTTTAGGGTGTTTCTAAGAATTTAACAGAGCCATCTATATCATGCTTTAGCTTTACCTTATCAGTGATATGACCCCCAAGCTCTACCGTGAACCCGTAAGTCCCACCAATTTTTGTTTCTAGTTCCCCTGAATAAGCAACTGTGGTAGAAGATGGACCGTCGGTGAATCCTTCGGTATTCTCAAAATAAAGCTCAGCCACGGGACCATATTGTAAAACCTCATTTAAAGTAATACCATCTACATAGGTTAGAGGATAACTCATGTCTTCCTGAAATGGAGTTTCGCCGGAAGGCATATAAAAGTTAATTACCATGATATTTGAAGGATCTGAGCCTGTGAGTACTTGGAATGAATATTTATCCACGCCAGACTTGCCAGAGAATAATTTACCTAAAAATCTAGGCTCGTCTCCTTTAAACTCATACTTCACATCTGAGTTTACTGATAATGTGATGTCGTAATTGCTTGATGCAAATTTTGCTTCGCCCTCATCTTTGCCGCAGCCTAAAAGACATAGATATACGAAGGGTAGGTATAGCCAAAGCTTTTTCATAATGATTGATTGTTTGAAATTTCAGCTTCATACCCTGATTTTCTTATGTGTAAACATGAATGGAAGAAAAAGTTTTTACATTGAGAATTCGTGCATAGGTTTTCTCTCCTATATTTTGATTTTGTGTGTTATGCTTTGATTATCAAGGCTTTATTCTGAGTGTAAGAATTGTGCAGGTTAGGATATTTCCTAAAGGATAAAGGAGTAGAAGTTATAAAGTTGGAGGGAGGACATATGAGTATGTGGACTCCGGAGTTTATGAATGATCTGAAAGCCAAACTTGATTCTAAGTGATGTTCACTGTCAATTTTCTGAGGCGTGTTATCAAATAACAGCCTGTATGAATCAATTTATTTCCTGCAAGCGCTAAATGCAGTGTAAATTAAGCCTATACAATTTAAACCTAATTAAGGATATACCATGAAAGTTTATAGACTACTATTTGTGCTGTTTGTGTTAATGTTGTCGCTAAACGCCTGCGATGATGAAGAAACTCCAGATGCGCGCCTGGCCCTCACTGGTACATATGATATGGAGGATGCAGAGGTGAGGTTTACTCGCACTAATCCCATAATGGATACCACAGTTTATCTGGATTTTAATTCTGAAATAGAGTTTGAAATAGATGATGAACTTGATTCTGATGAGCTGCAAGTAGATCTAAATGATTTTATTGAGAAATTACTTAAGGAAGTATTGAGGATTTTTAATGATCAGGTTTTGGTAGAGGTGGATATTGACGGTGACGATACCGTGGCGAAAGGGGAGGATGGTAAGTATAGCATTGAAGAGTTTGAGTTTGATATGCCTTTTTCAATTATTGGGGGCAGTGAATCAACCGTAGTGGTGAAAATAGATATTGATGGTGAAATGGATGGCGATGAGCATGAAATTGAATTTGATATCGCCGCTGGAGCATTTACAGCCAATGACAGTCCTATAAGATTGCGCGGTACTGCCATGGGGAAAAGGCATTAAAATATCGGCCTATCAATTTAATGGGCTCTAACGTCAATCCAAAAGCTTACCTAATCAAATAGACCATATCATGTGGTGTTCTGTAATTTAAATTGGTAGAACAATTTAAACCTAATTAAGACTGCACACCATGAAAACTTATAGCCTATTTACAGCAATACTGGCCTTGGGCCTATTGTTTGCCGCCTGTGATGAAGAAGATGAACCAGATACAAGACAAGCCCTTGAAGGTAAGTATGATATGGATGACTCTGAGGTGAGGATAACCCAGGCCACCCCTGCTTTGGATAGTACTATGGCTATAGATTTGGATGCAAAAATTAGTCTGGACGTTTATGATTATCTGGATAAGGATGAGCTACAGTTGAATCTTAATGTTTTTGTTGAAAAATTAATCCAAAATACCTTAATAACCGTTTTAGGGAATGCTGCTATCATAGTTAATGTGGATATTGATGAACGAGAAACAGTTGCTGAAATACAAGGTGAAGAGTTTAGTCTAGATGAATTTGATTTTCGAATGCCTATTATGATTGAAGGTGGAGATTTATTTTTATTCAACGTTCAAGTAGAGCTGTCTGGAGAGGTTAATGGTGATGAGATAGAGATTGAATATGATATTCTTATGTCAAGAGGTACTTATTCTCCTTTGCGTTTACGAGGTACTTCTACGGGGGAAAAAGATTGATGGCGTTGGTTAGGCTTTAAAATCTTTCCCTTGGATAATACTTCACACTGATTTTATTTAAAATATAATATCTTTAAGCCGCCCTGTTGGGGTGGCTTTTTTATTGTATTTGAAGAGTATTGAAGAATATTGAAGAATGTCATTTTTTAAACGGCTGTCATGGAATAGCAAAACCAGAGAGGAGAAGCTTGCCATTAAGCTACTTGCCCCTGTAACTTTAATTATCTTGTCCCTTACCTGCATAACAGGTTATTTTTCTTTCATTTTGAAAAATGGAGGACAAACTACTGGAATTATTACACATTCAATGGTAAATGAAGATGATGATTGCTTTGTATTCAGATATGAGTATCAGGTTGATAATCAGTTATATACAGGTGATAATATTAAAGGGTTTACTTATGCGGGGCATAAAGGGTGCTATCAAGGTTCTGAGACTGCAAGTATCTTTCTTTATGGTAGACTCGCTATGGGTAAGAAGGTTATGGTCTATTATTCTATTAACAATCCTTCCTTCTCCACATTGAATCCAGCCATTGGCTTAGTATTTTATGTTCCATTAATACTTACCGTAGCATTTTTTAGTGCACTCATCGTTATATATGTAAAAGGCCTATCCTCTTAATTCAATGGCTTAATATTAAATGTAATTAAATATTCAAAATTTAATATATTTGATTATAGACCAACACCAACCACTTAAACCTAAAAGCTATGTCTTTTCAAGCCTATATCGATAACATCAAAGCCAAAACCGGGAAAACCCCGGAAGATTTTAAGTCATTAGCCACAGAAAAGGGGTTTATCATAGATGGTAAATTAAATCCGAAAGTGAAGGCAACCGAAGTTACGAATTGGCTGACGGAGGATTTTGAGCTGGGGCATGGTCACGCCATGGCTATCTATGCTACTTTTAAAGGGAAGAAGGAGTAGCTATTTGTTAGAAATGGATTGGAGGAAAAAGTCATCTGTCTTACTTAACGCTATATTCATCATACTTCTCCTAATGTTTATTCTGGATGTAGCTACAAGTTTTGAAATCAAAAATCAGTTTATAAAATCTTGCGTTTATTTCGGTGTAATGATTGGAGCTCCACTCATTTTGCTTTGGAATATTTTGATAATCAAAATGGTTAAATGGGAAATCATCTTGATAATAATCCCATTGATAACTTTAATAATGGTTTTTGCTACAGGGCCATTGCAAATCATTCAATCCTCATCAGCATGGAAAACTCAAAAAATTATTTATCAAAACGGACAACTTCAATTTAAGAAAGTTGAATTTCAAATGCAAAATGTTGGTGCTTTAGGGTATAACCGGAGAAATGTGGAGGTCATATATTTGACCAGCTTATTTATGCTAGTTGATACTTTAAACATAAAGACAGATTACGATAATAGCGAATGGGTAAAGGTTAACAGAGATGTCAATGAGCTGGGTATAAAATTTTAATTGTTAAAAATGAAATTTAAATTTCTCCTTTTAATCAGTTGTCTTACTGTCCATGCGGCTTTTGCACAGTCCAGCATTTTCCAGTTAGATAAATTAGATAGTGCCGATTTCCAATCATTCATAGATAGTAAAAAAGTGATAGTGGTGGGTGAAATGCACGGGACTACCGAGGTGCCATTGTTTGTGCTGGAATTACTGCAACAGTTCAGCCAGGAAGATCAAAAATTGACAGTAGGACTTGAAATAAATAGCAATTATCAAAAGGACCTCGATGAATATATGAAGAGCGGTGATTTTGAAAAACTCATTGCCCTGGATTACTTCAAAACTCAGGATGGCAGAACCAGTGAAGCTATTGGCGAGCTCATTAAAGGAATTAGAGCATTGAAAAATGTGGAGGTTATTTGCTTCGATGTACAGTCAGGGTTAGGCCTTTCTACCAATGAAAGAGATAGTTTGATGGGTGTTAATCTAAGCCAAGGTTATAAAGAAGGCCGATTAATTGTGCTCACAGGTAATCTTCATGCCAATCTAAAAGAAGGATTCTGGCGGCCTACTTTCAAATCGGCTATTTATCATTTTAATCAGATGAAAGGCTTTGATAATCAGCTCATTTCGTTAAATACTTATTTTGGAGAAGGTACTTATTGGAACTGTATGAGTGATGGTTGCAAGGAAAGAGCTGTGTCCGGCAACAAAGAGTTGAGTGAGTATGGAAAGAATTACATGCTAGTCTACCCAGATGAGCCTAGAGGAGGGTACAGCGGATTTCTGTATTTTGATAAAGTGAGTGCTTCTAGGCCTTTGGTAGTTGATTGAGGTGTATAGAAGAGAATGGCTATGTTAGGTATCTAAAAATGGTAATGACTAGAATTGTCCAGAATAAATGCCCCAATGCCACGAATCTCCAATATTGCTTCCATTTTTCTGCATGACCTGTCTTTAAATGTTGTATTGAAACAAATACGTGGGGTAAGAGAAAAAATGGAAATATGATAAGTGTAATCTTTGTAGCAGTAGTTAATTCTTGAGGTTTAACGTTTCGTTTTGCTTGCTCATATTTTAGGCTCAAAGCATCAATTTCCTGGAAAGACAATTGTCGATTTTTGAATTCATCTTCTGCGGCTAGTAATTTGTCCTCCTTCATGGATTGATCCATTATTAGAACATAGAGATCATAGTTAGATAAGTTTTGAATTTCCATTAGTTTGAATTTGGTTTTACAACCTAAGTATTTTTATTGAATATTTAAACCAATGTAATCTAACTCTGATCTTGAGGGGGAGAAGTCAGCCACCCAGCATACCCAGGCGGCTAAGCACGGTAATACTTTGCAAACCATCATTACCCATATTACGGATTGGGGTGTGGTGCAGAGAGAAGATAATGGGTAAATAGATTACCCTATCAAACTATCATCTACCTCCAAGTCATACTTGTAGAGTAGCCCTTGCAGATTGAGGCTTGAGAATCTTGCACGTTTCATTTTGTTGATCGCAGGATCGATGACGAAACCTCTGGCCGTACGAAAGTCCACCCGGATAAGAATGCTGTGTGAAAAAACAGCGTCTGATAGATCACAATTGTCGAAAGAGGATAAAGTAAGGTCGGTGTTGGAGAAATTGGCCTCTTTTAATGAGCAATTAGTAAACTGTGTCTTTTTCATTTTGGTGCCACAGAAAATGCTATAATCAAGAAAGCAATCTTTAAAGGCAAAAGAGAAACGGAAAGAATTGCAGCGGGTAAAGTCTACGCCAAGTATTTTGCAGCCTATGAAAATGCAGTCTTTAAAACCTGTGCTTTCCAGAGAGCTCATGGAAAGATCGCATTGCTTAAAAACGCAGTTTTCGAAGTCGTTGTCATGAAGAGTAGCCTTATGAAAATTACATGAGATGAATTGGCACTCTATAAACTCCCTGTTACTCAGCTTCTTCTCTGCCAGGTTAGTGCCATTAAAGGTTTTTTTACGATACTCATCAGGTTGGTTCGCGGTTCCCATGCTATTAAATCTTAACTTTAATCAATTGCCCAAAGCCGCAAAATTGGGCATTAAAAAACTAAATAGCTACCCATGAAATCAGAAAAAGAAAAGATGCTCTCCGGAGAGTTGTATAACGCTTTAGATGAACAACTATCTCAAATGCGACTCGATGCCCGTCTACATTTAAAGGCCCTCAATGACTCCAGCGAAGATCAGGAAAAGGAACGAGCGGAGATACTCCAGAAGCTCATTCCTCACGCCGGCCAGGGCCTGTGGATTCAGCCGCCTTTCTATTGTGATTATGGTACCAACATCACGCTGGGAGAAAAGGTGTTTTTCAATTTCAACTGTGTGGTGCTGGATGTAATGGAGGTTAAAGTGGGAGACCGAACCCTATTCGGACCAAATGTACAAATATACACCGCCACCCACCCAATGGACTATAAAGAGCGAGCCAGCGGCCTGGAGTTTGCTAAACCCATCACTATTGGTGAAGATGTTTGGGTAGGTGGTAGCGCAGTTATTTGCCCAGGTGTAACTATCGGAGACCGCGTGGTGATCGGTGCAGGCAGCGTGGTAACTAAAGACATTCCGTCTGATGTATTTGCGGCGGGGAATCCTTGTAGGGTGATTAGAGAACTGGACAAGAAGTGATATGATCATTGAAACACTTAAAACCTTATTCAGCAGAGACATTCAAAAGCTCAAATACGAAATAGAGCAATATCAAAATGAAGAAAATCTTTGGCTTACAGATGCTCAGATATCTAACTGTGCTGGTAATTTATGCTTGCACTTGTTGGGCAATCTAAATTATTATATCGGCAATGGCTTGGCGAAGACAGGCTATATTAGAGAGCGAGACTTGGAATTTTCTCAAAAAAATGTTCCCAGGGCGGAGCTTCTACAGAAAATTGAGGCGGTACAAAAGGTTGTGAATCAAGGTCTTGATGGTTTGTCTATGGATGATCTTAAATCAGATTTCCCCATTCAAATTTGGGAGAAACCCACCGAAATGGAATACACCCTGGTGCACCTGCTTACTCACCTCAGCTATCATTTAGGTCAGATCAATTATCATAGGAGGTTGTTGGATAGTTAGGGGTTTGGTCATATTCTAGAGTTTTTTAGTGTTTATTACAGAAGCAATAAACAGAATGTTATTCTTCCGAGATTTCTATTATCCGCCAGATGTCATCAAATTTCCTATACTTTATCAACAATGATTCGTGCCAATAGGATTTTTCATTATTATAATTGTCATAAAATCTTAGTCTAGATTGTGCAGAATTACTCTTAATCGACAATTCACTAACTTCATAGGCATGAGGTGATTCTTGACTTTTTAACCAATACATATAATTAAAGAAAGAGCAGGATCTGGGCTCCCAACCGAGGTCTGTGATGCCAGTCCATTTTAATTCTTCTAAGTCTTGTTGACATTCTCTGAGCCTTTCTTTTTCCTTTTGATAGAATTCTTGGGAGAAAATATCTAGTCGGTTTAAATATGAAAAATAAGATTGCGTGTTCAAGATGTAATAGCCTTGCTCGTTTTTAGTTTCATATGGACCGAAATTTCCGTTAACAAAATTTTCAAAAAGGGTTTTGTTAATTTTTAAGAAGATTTGATCTTGGTTGTTTTTGTTTTGTGAATCAGTCTGAGAATAGCAGATTAAAGGTATAAGACTAAATAAAAATAGATGGATTTTTTTCATTCCTTATTCGCTTGATCAGGTTCTATTAGCCATTATTATCTTTTTTCTCCTAATCTAACAAATTTTAAATCCCCACTGTAAGTTTTCAGCATCATAAGACAACTCATTAGAAAACAATCACTAAAACGACTGTCTCATGAAGCGATCTATTCTTCTTTTTATATTCCTATGTTATCAGCTTAACCTTTACGGACAAGAACCTGAGCTTAATGCAAAACTGGCTAGTTACCTTCAAGTCATTCACCGGAAGAAGGTTTTTAGCGGGGAGTTACTAGTTGCCAGAGGTGAGAAAATTCTTTTTCAAAAAGCTATAGGAATGGCTTCCTATGAAAATCAGCTGGAACTAAAGCCGGGAGCAAAATATAAAATAGCTTCTATCACTAAAACTTTTACGGGTACACTGCTGCTTATGGCACAATCGGAGGGTTTATTAAAGCTGGATGACAAGGCCATTGATTACATTTCTGAGCTATCACCTCAGTTTAAGGATATTACCATCAGGCAGCTGCTTACGCATACTTCCGGGCTGCCACATAATGAGGGGATCAAAGAATATTGGCAAGTGAAATCAAAGTTGCAAATGTCTGTTAATGAGGTGATTAATGAAATCAATCAATTGTCATTACTTTCTACTCTAGGGTCAGAGTTTCACTATTCCAGCTTGGGATATTTTCTGCTTGCTACCATTATTGAGCGAGTTTATCACGATGCTTATGCCAATGTTCTTAAGCAAAAGATACTGCAGCCTTTAGATATGACTGAAACCGGGGCCGTTAATTCTCTTACCATAGTCAAAGGTATGGCGGCAGGGTACCATTTGGTGTCGGATGATAGTCTGGTGGTGGCGCCTTACAGAAACTATTCTATGCTTAAGGGTGCGGGAGACATGTATTCATCGGCACAGGATCTCTTAAAATGGGCCAATAGCTTTTTTCAAAATGAGCTCTTAGATCAAAAACAAAAGCCCATTATTTTTTCACCTAATGTCAATGCTGGGAAATATGGGTTAGGGTGGTATGTTGAAGATGGACTAAAATACTATCATGGTGGCGGCACCTGGGGTTACTCTTCAAGTATTGCTATGTATCCTGAGAGCCAGATCAGTATCATACTTCTGAGCAATGTATCTACATTACCCGTTTCAGATATGGCTGACGATATTGAAAAGATAGTTTTCAACCAACCTTTTGAGATGCCGGTGGTCCAAGAGGCGCAGGCGTCAGTTTTACCATTGGATACGTATAGTGGTAAATATATTTCAGACTCAGGCCAGATGATACTGACCATTTCTAGCTCCAATAATCATTTATACGCTCAATTAGCCGGCAATCCTGCCTTTGAAATTTATCCCAAAGGAGATCATCAATTTTATGGTAAGAAAATCGAAATTGAAATGGTTTTTGAAACCAGCCAGCAAAAAGTAACAGGACTTTCAGCAGAGCGTATGGGCAGAACTTTTCATTTTAAGGCAGCGGATTAATTTATTAATGCCGCCTTCGTAGTGTCTCCACCTACGAAACTGCTTGCCTATCCAACCTAATCCTTGTTTATAACGAGGATTTGTAGAGCCCAGCATTTGTAATGCGATTATCGCTTTCGGCATTCCATCGCCACAGTTCTTTACCTTTTTGCAGTCGACCAAAAAAGTAACAAAAAAGTCTTTCTTGCTGCAAGGTCTTCCGAGAGCTGGAGTATTTCATATATCATAACTACCACTAAGGACTTGAGAAGAACCTGTTTTTCAATCCCCTTTCACCGCACGACTGGGCAGCAAGGCTTGTTTAATGCATACCCCAATTGACTCGTGTTAAAGTCATCTCGAGACCGAACATTTGGTACCCAACCGCACAAAACGAAATGACGTTAAGATAGAAGTGGCCTGTACAATATAGCCGTACCTCGTATAGTGCAATTTGCCTGTCCTCGAGCATGGTTGGATAGAAAGGAGTCACAAAGTATGGTACTTCCTTGTTTAGGAATGTCCGATTGGTAGTCTGTCGTGTACAATATTTCATCCTACAGGTCTTTGTTTATCTTTTAAATATTTTAGTCATGAAAAAGATGAGAGCAAATGCTGCAGGCATAGATATAGGTGCCAAGCACATTTTTGTGTCCTTAGAAAACAAGGATGTTCGAGTTTTTGAGACCTTCACTGAAAGTTTTCGAGAGGCATCTTCCTATTTATTATCAGAGGGGATCGAGACAGTGGCTATGGAAGCTACAGGTGTTTACTGGATCATCCTTTATGAGATCCTTGAATCAGCAGGTTTAGATGTCTGGTTAGTAGATGGGCGCCAGACTAGACAAGTACCAGGTCGAAAGACTGATGTAAAGGACTGTCAATGGATTCAGCAACTCCATAGTCATGGTTTGTTGAATCGCTGTTTTGTTCCCGATGCTCAAGTAAAGGAAGTTCGTGCTTACCAGCGCTTGAGAGAAGATCATCTGAGAACAGCCTCTATGCATGTAAATCATATGCAAAAGTCACTAATTGAGATGAATATTCGACTCAAAGAGGTGCTCAGTCAGGTACATGGAGCCAGTGGTCTGGCAATCATAGAAGCTATCCTGTCAGGAGAACGTGATGCCCAAAAGCTCTTATCCCTGTGCCATAGCAGTATTAGAGAAAAAAAGGCATCTCAAGTCCTCAAGGCGCTTTCAGGCTATTATACCGAGGCTGGGTTGTTTGCTTTGGAACAGGCATTCAGCGGTTATAAATTTTATAAGCAACAAATACAGGCATGTGACCATAAACTAGAGGAAGTTATGAAACGGGTCAATAATTACGATTCAGATATGCAAAGCAAAAATGAAATAGAGTCTGTTAAAGACCGAAAACCAGTTAGGCATAATAAGCCTGATATTGACCACTTAGGAGGACACCTACTCAAAATTTTTTCAGGCAAAGATGCTACGTGTTTGCCGGGCATTACCGATTATACCTGGCTACAATTGTATTCGGAAATAGGTCTGGAACTTTATAATTGGCCAAGCGAGAAACATTTCACTTCATGGCTAGGGTTATCTCCAGGTCAACACCAGTCCGGCAAGAAAAACAAAACCAGAAACAGAAAGTACAGGCCGAAGGCTGGACAAATATTTAGGCAACTTGCCCACCCAAAGTTTAATTGAAAGCAAAAAGATAGCACTAGGTGCTTTTGGGCGCAGATTAAAAAGCAAAAGAGGTCCTGGAATAGCGACTAAAGCCACAGCACGAAAACTGGCAGTACTCTACTGGCGGCTTATGGTAAAAGGTCTTGACTACACAGAAAAAGGGATCAAAGCATATGAAGAAAAAATGCAGCTTCATAGAGAAAAGTGGCTAATAAAAACAGCTAAAGAATTAGGTTATGAGCTTGAACAAATACCTATTTAGTTTATTACGTCATTGGTACGTAAGGAGAGATCTATGCAGTTAGTAATACTAACCTGTCGCCCACCTTCAAATTCATAGATACCTCACTGCCGTTCGGTATGACATTCTAAAAAACTCAAACTCATTTCGCCTTCGTAGGTGTCTCCACTTACGAAACTGCTCACTGATCCAACTTAATCCTTATTTATAACGAGGATTTGTAGAGCTCCGCATTTGTAATGCGATTATCACTTTGGCATTCCATCGCCACGGTTGCTTTACTTTTTTGCAATCGACCAAAAAAAGTAACAAAAAAGTCTTTCTTGCTGCAAGGTCTTCCGAGAACTGGATCATTTTATAGACAGTCACTACCACTAAGGACTTGAGATGAGCTTGTTTTTCAATATTATTTCACCGCACGACTGGGCAGCAAGTCTTGTTTTATGTATGCTGAAATTGACTCGTGCCACAGTCATCTCGAGACCGAACATTTGGTACCCAACCGCACAAAACGAAATGACGTTAAGATAGAAGTGGCCTGTACAATATAGCCGTACCTCGTATAGTGCAATTTGCCTGTCCTCGAGCATGGTTGGATAGAAAGGAGTCACAAAGTATGGTACTTCCTTGTTTAGGAATGTCCGATTGGTAGTCTGTCGTGTACAATATTTCATCCTACAGGTCTTTGTTTATCTTTTAAATATTTTAGTCATGAAAAAGATGAGAGCAAATGCTGCAGGCATAGATATAGGTGCCAAGCACATTTTTGTGTCCTTAGAAAACAAGGATGTTCGAGTTTTTGAGACCTTCACTGAAAGTTTTCGAGAGGCATCTTCCTATTTATTATCAGAGGGGATCGAGACAGTGGCTATGGAAGCTACAGGTGTTTACTGGATCATCCTTTATGAGATCCTTGAATCAGCAGGTTTAGATGTCTGGTTAGTAGATGGGCGCCAGACTAGACAAGTACCAGGTCGAAAGACTGATGTAAAGGACTGTCAATGGATTCAGCAACTCCATAGTCATGGTTTGTTGAATCGCTGTTTTGTTCCCGATGCTCAAGTAAAGGAAGTTCGTGCTTACCAGCGCTTGAGAGAAGATCATCTGAGAACAGCCTCTATGCATGTAAATCATATGCAAAAGTCACTAATTGAGATGAATATTCGACTCAAAGAGGTGCTCAGTCAGGTACATGGAGCCAGTGGTCTGGCAATCATAGAAGCTATCCTGTCAGGAGAACGTGATGCCCAAAAGCTCTTATCCCTGTGCCATAGCAGTATTAGAGAAAAAAAGGCATCTCAAGTCCTCAAGGCGCTTTCAGGCTATTATACCGAGGCTGGGTTGTTTGCTTTGGAACAGGCATTCAGCGGTTATAAATTTTATAAGCAACAAATACAGGCATGTGACCATAAACTAGAGGAAGTTATGAAACGGGTCAATAATTACGATTCAGATATGCAAAGCAAAAATGAAATAGAGTCTGTTAAAGACCGAAAACCAGTTAGGCATAATAAGCCTGATATTGACCACTTAGGAGGACACCTACTCAAAATTTTTTCAGGCAAAGATGCTACGTGTTTGCCGGGCATTACCGATTATACCTGGCTACAATTGTATTCGGAAATAGGTCTGGAACTTTATAATTGGCCAAGCGAGAAACATTTCACTTCATGGCTAGGGTTATCTCCAGGTCAACACCAGTCCGGCAAGAAAAACAAAACCAGAAACAGAAAGTACAGGCCGAAGGCTGGACAAATATTTAGGCAACTTGCCCAAAGTTTAATTGAAAGCAAAAAGATAGCACTAGGTGCTTTTGGGCGCAGATTAAAAAGCAAAAGAGGTCCTGGAATAGCGACTAAAGCCACAGCACGAAAACTGGCAGTACTCTACTGGCGGCTTATGGTAAAAGGTCTTGACTACACAGAAAAAGGGATCAAAGCATATGAAGAAAAAATGCAGCTTCATAGAGAAAAGTGGCTAATAAAAACAGCTAAAGAATTAGGTTATGAGCTTGAACAAATACCTATTTAGTTTATTACGTCATTGGTACCTTAGGAGAGATCTATTTAGTGAGTAGTACTGATTTGTCGCCGACCTTCAAATTCATAGATATCTCCTGCCTTTCAATATGACATTCTGAAAAAACTCATTTCGCCAATATTGCATAAACTTTATTGTACATAATGTTGTACAATACGAACGAATCAGTTATTTTAGAATATGGAAGTAACTAATTATTCTAACTTCAGGCAAAACCTAAAGAGCTTTTTAGATAAAGTCTTCGTATCTCACGATCCACTATACGTATCTCGAGCTAATGGTGAAGATGTGGTGGTCATGTCGAAATCTGATTATGAAAGTATTCAGGAGACACTTTATCTTCTAAGTAGCCCAAAAAATGCCGATCGGTTGGCTAAAGGCATAGAAGAATATGAGCATGGAAAAGGCTTGAAAAAAGACCTTATTGAAGATTAATGGAAATTATTTTTCTGTCTCCCGCTTGGGAGGATTATATCTACTGGCAGCAAACCGATAAGAAAATCTTAAGGAAAATTAATGAGCTCATCAGGCAATGCCAACGGACACCTTTTGAAGGCATCGGAAAACCTGAGCCTTTAAGGGGCAATCTTTCCGGTTGGTGGTCACGGCGAATAAACCATGAACATCGATTAGTTTATAAGGTGGAAAATGAAAGTCTTTATATTTTACAGTGTAGAAGGCATTATTGAGTAGATATGATTAAGAAAAATTATCGTACTAATAATTGTATTTGGGGTATCTATGAAGAATAAATGGTTAATTGTTTTGGTTGTAGGCGTTATCTTACTAGTACCTCTTTTATTAATTAAGCAAGAATATGCTTCCACTCACTGCGTTATGTATGTGCCTGATTTAGAAGGATTAACATTTTCAGAGGCAAATGAACTAATAATTAAGCGAGGAGGAGTATTGATTGTTAATAACTCAGAATACAGGGATGATTTTTTGGTTGTGGCACAAAAGCCCGGTAAGGAGCATGAATGGAGTGATACTCTATTTGTGACTCTAAGCCCTAATTAACATTCGTTTTCGCCATTCCTTTGCCACAGTTCTTTACTTTTTTGCAGTCGACCAAAAAAGTAACAAAAAAGTCTTTCTTGCTGCAAGGTCTTCCGAGAGCTGGAGTATTTCATAGACCACAACTGCCACTAAGGACTTGAGATAAGACTGCTTTTCAATGTTCTTTTGCCGCACGACTGGGCAGCAAGATTTGTTTTATGCATACTCAAATTGACTCGTTTTAAAGTCATCTGGACGTTAGGGGAGATCTATGTAGTGAGTAGTACTAACCTGTCGCCCACCTTCTAATTTATAGATATCTCACTGCCGTTTCAATATGACTTTCTCTTTGCTATTTGGAGTCTTACGAAGGGCGAAGCCAAATTTAGGGGGTATTGATGTAAAAAAAGTATAGGATACGGTACTATAGTACGATCTTTTTTTATTAATTTACGTTAATTCATGTATATCAATAATTGAATTTATGGCTGCTGCTTACACGAAAGAAATAGTGAACCAAGGAAAGTATAAGATTACTAAGTCAGGTACTTTCACGAAAGAAGATAAGGATATTATCAATTCAGATAGTTTCAAAAATATAGTTGCCAGCCTTAAACCTGTAGAGTCACTCAATAGATAATGTCTTGGAGTATTTTATTACTCCCTCTTCTAGGTGGATATATTTTATTAACCAAATGTATTTGGTTTAAGTACTTTTATAAAAGAACCGAGCGACAAAGACTCGTTTTTGATTCTATAATTGTAGGGCTAATATTCTTTACCATTAGTTATGTTATTTGGGTATTAATTTTGTTGCAATGGCCCTTTGAAATAAACTTCATTCTAAATAAGCTTGATCTTAATATAAAGTATTTACCACCTTCAATCATTTCAATTGTACTGTCAACCCTTTTTACATTCGCCTTTAACTATTTTAAGCGAAATAATAAAAACTGGTATTTAGCGGAAGTGATAGAAAAAACTGGAAACTCGTTACAAAAGGATTTTCTGGAAAGTTTTTTTTATGACAGAATTGTGATGATAACCTTAAAGAATGGGAAGGTATATGTCGGTCTTATATCTGAATTGCACGAAGCTCACCCTGAGTCTTCTTTTGTTAGATTGGTTCTATTCTACAGCGGATATCGTGATGATAAAATGGATATTCGCTTAGTGAAGGATTATAATCTAAATGTTTATGAGAAAAATCACTCAAACACCCTTGTTTCAGTGGTAGTTGCTGAAACTGAAATCTTGAGCTTAACATTTTATAATCAAGAAGTCTATGATAGGTTAAACTCACGGTTAGATACTCCATTGATAAGATTTTTGAAGCAAATACGTCGGGCCTCTAAAAAATAAACGGCTATTAAATAAGGTTTGTGATTTGGCATAATAAGTATGGATTCAGTTCTTATTTGATAAAGATCAGCGATGAAGTCACAGACTTCATATTCACTAAAAGTTTGAAGTGATCCTTGCGGAACACTCCAAACAGCAGTATTAAAGTCTTTTAGCTTTCATAAATCACTCATACTTCAATGACTGCACCGGATTCTTCAAAGCCACTTTCAAAGTGATATAGCTCACGGTAATCAAGGCGATGGTAATGGCGGATACTCCGGCAATGGCAAATGGTGCTATGCCCAGGTCGATGTGGTAGGCGAAGTCTGAGAGCCAGTGGGTGCTGTAGTACCAGGCTATGGGAATGGCTATAACGAAGGCCACACAAACCAGCTTGATGAAATCACTGGAGAAGAGTTTTATTAGGCTTAATTCGCTGGCTCCCAGTACTTTTCTAATGCCTGTTTCTTTTGTGCGCTGTTCTGTGAGGTAGGAGGAGAGGCCAAATAAACCTATGCAGGCGATTAGAATGGCAGCGGTTGCAAAAATGTAGTTGAGCCTGCCGGTGGTGTTCACTTCGCTGTAGGTGGCCTGGTAGTCATCTTCTACAAAAGAATAGTCAAAGGCATACTCGCTTTCGTATTTGGCATAAACGGCTTCTATTTGTTTTAAAGTTTCTTGCTTATGCTCTCCGGATATGTTGATAAATGCTCGCCAAATTTCTTTCGGATTATAAAGCAAAATCACGGGTTCTATAGCTTTGGTAATCGACTGGTGATTGAAATCAGCCACCACACCAACCACTTTTCCTTTCTTTCCCCAAACTACTATCTCAGTTCCAATAATGTCGGGCTTGTTTATAGCGCGGGCAGCAGATTGATTGATGATGAAATATTGCTCGCCCTCTTTCTGATAATGCTCTGGGAAATTTTTCCCATCCATTAATTTCAATTCAAAAGTTTCCAATAGATTTCTATCCACCTGCATCACATTAAAGTAGATCACAGCATCTTCTGGTTTCCCATCCCAGTTAACAAAGCGGTTGCCATTAGAAACGCTCAACGGATGATGCTCCGTAAATGAAACTGACTTGACATCAGGTAGTTGTAACAGGTCATTTCTATATGCATCGGGCTGATCTGATATGCTGTGCAGGCTGTGATGCACTATATTATCCTTTTTTATGCCCAGGTCTTTTTGCTGTATGAAAGAGATTTGATTGTACACCACAATGGTGTACACGATAAACACTATAGAAAGCGTGAATTGAAAGATCACCAGGCCTTTACGTAGGAAGTTCAGCCCGGCCGCGGGAGACATGGCGTTCTTTAAAGTCTTTGACGGTGCAAAGCCTGAGAGATAGAATGCCGGATAGACCCCTGCCAAAATTCCGGTGAAAATGCTTACACCCAGGCAGGTGAGCACGAAAGCCATCGAGGTAAAAGGTATTTCAATATGCTTTTCCGTAAGTAAATTGAAGAATGGTAATATCAGGTGAGCGAATGTAAGCGCTAATGCCGTGGAGATCAGCGTGATAAAAATGCTTTCCAGCATAAACTGAAATATCAGTTGATGTCTGTGGGCACCAACAGTTTTTCTTAGGCCTACTTCCTTAGCTCTTCTGCCCGCTGTGGCGGTAGATAGGTTTATAAAGTTGATGCTGGCAATCAGCAGCACTACCAAAGCTATGATGCTCATCAGCTTCACATATTTAATACGGCCGCTGGCATGTCTACCTTCTGAGAAATCTCCATATAAATACGTGCGATTGAAAGGATATGCGAATAGCCCATCTTTAATATTCTGATCGGTAAACTCACTGATGAAGGTGCCTAGCTTTTCGTTTAGCTTTGAAATGTTAGCTTGTTCATTCAGAGAGACATAGGTGGTGACATTGAAGTTGGTATACGCACCACGCGAATTGGCCGGCTGCCACCATGGCCTGAAAGCATCTTCAAAATCACTGTATGACATCAAAAAGCTAAATTGTATAGACGACTGTTTGGGAATATCCTGCAGGACACCTGTCACCACATAATCGGTAGTGCTGTTTTTGCCTTGAGTGATGGCGATAGTTTTACCAATGGCACTTTCATGAGGAAAGTATTTCTTAGCCAAAGTTTCAGTGACCATTACTGTGTTTGGTTGGTCAAGCTGGTTTTTACCTGCTAACAGAGGGAAGGTGAAAATATTGGTGAATGCAGGATCAGTATAAAGTCCTTGTTCTTCAAACTTAGCCTGGCCATTGTTAAATACAGCATTGGCAGGAAATGATCTGCTGATGTCTTTGATCTCAGGCAGACGATCCTGTAGGGGAGTAGCCAACGCAGAAGGGGAGTAAGGCACTATGTTAGCTTCTCCATCACTTCGCAGTTCTGCATAGAGCTGGTATATGTTGTTGTTATTGGAATGGAACTGGTCGTGTCTGAGCTCATCCCAGACCCAAAGGGAAATGAGCACTACACAGGTTAACCCAAAGGCCAGCCCCAGGATATTGATCAAAGAATAAAACCTGTTTTTAAATATTTGTCGATATGAGATCTTCAGTAAGTTAAATAGCATTCTTCATGTAAATAAGTAATGATATTCACTTGCCAATAGCTATACCAATAAGTTATGTTATTGATAATGAGTGTTTTATGTTGTAAGCTCTGCTCTATTGTCTCACAATGATACAATTATTTGTGTCAGAATGAAACAAGACTATTCCTCATATAGTACCAGTACATCAATCTCTCTTTCCTCATAAGCATAGTCCAGTCCTATCTTATTGAGCTCTTCTTTCAGGCTATTTAAATCATCGGCCATGTAGGTGAAGTCAAACTCATAAAAGCCGTTCAGATCAGTGTCATTTACTACTGGTTTACCAAAAACACTTCTGCTTTCTAAATCTTTACCAAAATGCTCCAGAGTATTTCCCGTGCTTTGGTATGATGATCCATCCGAATTGGTATTGCCTATATGGTCTGTCTTTTTAAGTGGAAACGGCTGGTTGGGAATTCTTTTTATGACCGCTACCTTCATGGTTTTCTTAGCGGTTTTCGATTTTATCGGCAACACTTCATTTAATTTGTCTTTTAACTCTGCGTACAGAGAATCAGGATTTTCTACTACTATATCCATGTTATATCGGTATTGAGCGTTCTCAAAAATGAAATATTCTTCAGCTCCCTCTTGAACGACCCTTGGTGAACCCACATCATAGACGAACTTATACATGCGGCTTATCGGTGCATTCAGCATAGTAATTCTTCTACCCTTAAATGGGCCTTTTGTGGCACTGAATGAAAAGCTGGGAATGTCCGGATTATATGGCTGTATAATGAATGAGCTTTTTACTGTAGTATCGAGTTGAAAATAGTCTTTAGCGAGCTCGAATGACATATCTTTTTTCACAGGCAGGTCAATAGTGCCTCTTTTGATCAAGGTTTCGATCACTTTCTTGGTGATGTTCTGAGGTTCTGTAAGAGCGCTGACTGTGCCGTTGGGCGCAATGAGTACGCTGTGAGGGATGGAGTTAAACGGGAAGAATGACCTTAGTGTCTGTAGGTCACGAGCATAAGTAAAGTTATATGGTTTTTTGGCTATAAACTTTTCCAGCTTGTCTTTTGCTTCATCACTCACGGTGATCACTACTAGTTTATCTTTGAATTCATCCTGCAACTCTTGTAAATGAGGCATGCCAGCTACGCACGGACTACACCAGGTGGCCCAAAAATCTAGTAGCACTACCTTGCCTTTCAAATCCTCCGAACCAATACTTTCTTTATCACGGTTCAATACCTCAACTGAAAATTCAGGAAGCTGATCACCAATTTCTAAGGTCTGGGAGAAGGTTTGAAAATGAATGAATAGGAATATGAGAAAGGCATATTTTTTCATGGTGGAGAGGTTGGTTGTCGGTTAATTATCTGGTAAACAACAATATGATGCATTAATTATAAAAATTCCATAATTAATTTCATTTAATTTCTGTGAAATCTTAATTGCTTACAAATCGTAAATAGTGAAAGGGTATGCAAAACATTCAATTCACGGTTCGTAAAAGTCTTCGGCATTATGTCAATTGCATTATGGTAGGGGAGAGCAAAGACCCAGCTGGCAAGTTAAATATGCCGCTCTATGCAGATGGTTATCCGGGAATTATGTTTCAAAATTCTACTAATGGTCTTATTTTACTTCCCAGAAACAAGAAGCTATCAGAGCTATTTCTTTATGGGCAAACACTTGATCCTATCACAATTACTGCCGATGGCACGTATAGGTTTGTAGTGATGCAGCTCTATCCATTCGCTTCAAAATATCTCTTGAACGTGGATCCGAAAATACTGAATGACGACTGCTATGACCTACTACAACTTCATCATTTAAAGCCTGATCAATATTTACAACAGCTCAATTCAACGGAGGATTTTTCCAACCAAATTGAAATCATGTCTGATCTTATTGAGTTGCTTATCGATGTTCATCAGGTGCCGACCAATGATACTGTCCAAAAGGCTATTCAGCTGATCATGGAGGCTGAAGGTCAGGTAATGATGAAAGATGTTCAGGACCAGGTTTATGTTACTGAGCGTACGTTGGAACGAAATTTTATGCAGGAAGTGGGGCTTACGCCAAAGCAATTTGCCAAAATCATTCAATTTCAGTCTACTCTGGATAAGCTCGGTGCTGGTAATCATGAGAAATTCAATGATATAGGGCTTGATAGTGGTTTTGCTGATCAATCGCACTTTATCCGCACTTTTAAAAAATACACAGGCCTCAATCCGGGCCAATACGTAAAACAGATGACTTCCCTGGCCTAGCGATTGTCGGTTTTGTTCAATTTTTCAGATAGGGAACCCAATACTTTTGCTTTAGTCAATTAAATCAAAATAACTATGAAAGTAATCGTATTTGGTTCTACAGGAACCGTAGGAAAACATTTGGTAGAGCAAACACTTGCCGAAGGTCACCAGGTAACGGCATTTTGCAGAGATGCTTCTAAGCTCTCTTATTTGAAACATGCTAACCTCACCACTATGGAAGGAGATGTATTCCAGTTTACAGATGTAAAAAAGGCCGTTCATGGGCATGATGCAGTGTGTATTGTATTAGGATCAGGAAAGAGCAGAAAAAGCACCGTGAGATCGGTTGGCACGCAGAATATTATCAAGGCGATGAAGGAAGAAGGTGTTGATCGTCTGGTTTGTCAGACTACTTTGGGAGCGGGGGATAGCAATGGTAATCTCAATTTCTTCTGGAAGAGGATTATGTTTGGCTGGTTTTTGAAGCAGGTATTCTTAGATCATGAGCTGCAGGAGGATTATGTAAGAGCGAGTGGACTGAACTGGGTGATCGTGCGCCCCGGAGCTTTCACTGACGGAGCCAAAACCGGAGAATATCGCCATGGATTTTCTCCTCAGGATAAGAGCACACAATTAAAAATCTCAAGAAAAGATGTAGCCGATTTCATGGTGAAGCAGCTTAGCAGTGATCGGTATCTGTTTAAAACGCCAGGTTTGTCATACTAAGCCCAATTATTGCCAACTCTTTGCAGAATTTCCGGTTATTTGTTGGAAAGAGTGAAATTGTATGAAGGCAGCAAGTTTAGTAGATATAAAAAAGGAATTGAAGCACATGGACACGCAGCAGATGGCGGAAATGCTGCTGCGCCTGGCTAAGTTTAAAAAGGATAACAAAGAACTGCTCACCTATCTTATTTTCGAAGCTCAGGATGAGGATGAGTATATCTCTTTGATCAAAGAGTTTATAGATGATGAGCTGGAGGAGGTGAACAAGCATTCCTACTATTACACCAAGAAAAATATTCGCAAGGTATTAAGACAACTCAATAAATACATTCGCTATTCAGGTCAGAAAAGGACGGAGCTGGAGCTTCTCATTCATTTGTGTTTGGGCATGAAAGAGCATAGAATCAATATCCATGGTGGCAGCGTGCTCAGAAATATGTACCAATCGCAGGTGAAGAAGATTAAAGCGGCTTATGGTAAGCTTCATTCAGATTTGCAGATAGACTATAAAAGCCAGGTTCAGGAGGTGGAGGCATATTTATAAGGCGGTCTTGATAATTGTTTATTATATTTAACGTGTAAAAAGTACATAGAATATAAACTAAGCTTCATGAAACCTACACTACTACTTCTGGCCATGATTTTGACTGCCTTTACTACTCATGCTCAGCTTTTACAAAACCCCGAGGGCAGAGAGCATCTCAGCCTCAATGGTCGCTGGCATTATATTATAGATCCTTATGAAAATGGATATTACAACTACCGAAGGCAGGCTTTCGATCAGATTGGCAACAAAACCGGCGGCTACTATGACGATCGGGAGCAGACTGATCCCATGGCATTAATAGAATATGATTTTGACCATTCACCCACCCTCGATGTTCCTGGTGACTGGAATTCGCAAGATCCTACGCTGGAATTTTATGAAGGCACGGTGTGGTATCAAAGAGATTTCAATGTAAAGCTGGAGAAGGATAAAAAATACTGGCTTTACTTCGGAGCGGCTAACTATGAGGCACATGTTTATCTGAATGGGAAAAAGCTGGGTATGCACAAAGGCGGCTTCACACCCTTTCAGTTTGACGTTACCGATCTGCTGAAAAACGGAGCGAATTCCGTAGTGCTTAAAGTCGACAACAGCCGCCATCAGGATGAAGTGCCCACCGTGAACACTGACTGGTGGAACTATGGAGGTATCACCAGAGATGTGCTGTTATTGAATACACCAAAAAGCTACATTCAGGATTATAAAATTCAACTGAACAGAGAGAATAATAAAGAAATCAAAGGCTTTGTACAATTGGCCGGTGGTGCTAATAAGGTTACAGTAAGCATCCCTGAATTAAAGGTAAGTCAGTCGTTTTCGGCTGATACTAATGGATTGGTAAACATCTCATTACCAGTGAAAAAGATCAGCTATTGGAGTCCTGAAAATCCTAAATTGTATGATGTAGAGCTCAGTGCTGGAGCAGATAATGTGAAAGATAAAATCGGCTTTAGAACCATTGTTACGTCAGGTCATAACATTCTCTTGAATGGTAAATCGGTATTCTTTCGAGGTATTTCTATGCATGAAGAAAATCCACTGATCCCAGGAAGAATTAGAGGTGAGGGAGATATAAGAATGCTTTTTCAGTGGGCCAAGGAGATGAACTGCAACTTTATTCGCCTGGCGCATTATCCGCATAGCGAAAAGGCGCTCCGTATTGCAGATGAAATGGGGCTGATGATCTGGGGTGAAGTGCCTGTTTACTGGACCATCTCCTGGGAAAATCAGCCTACTTTTGATAATGCTCAGGCGCAGCTCACAGACATGATTGTAAGGGATAAAAACCGTGCGTCAGTAGTGATTTGGTCAGTAGGTAATGAAACTCCAGTTAGTGAGCCCAGACTTAAATTTATGGGAAGCTTGGTGGATAAGGTAAGGTCTTTAGATGATACAAGAATTGTGGCTGCTGCCCTTGAAGTACATCAAAAAGATGGAGTAGTTACTTGTGATGATCCTTTGCAGGAAAAGATTGATCTGGTAAGCTTTAACGAGTATGCAGGCTGGTATTGGGGTAAACCCGAAGATCTGCCAGGGCTGAAGTTTAACTTTTCAACGGATAAGCCGGTGTTTATATCAGAGCTTGGGGCAGGTGCTACACCAGGGTTTCATAGTGAAGACAAGGTAAGGTGGTCAGAAGAGTATCAGGAAGAATTATATGTGAATCAGGTGAAGATGCTTTCGAAAGTGGAGACTTTAAGAGGCATGACGCCTTGGATCCTGGTGGATTTCAAGTCACCACGAAGGCCGCATCCGGTTTATCAGAACTTCTGGAACCGCAAGGGTTTAATCTCCAACACCGGAAAGAAGAAAAAGGCTTTTTATGTACTTCAGGGTTTTTATAATGATAAAGAAGCCGAGTTTAAAAATAATTGACATCAATTGTCCTCAAAAGTAAGTAGCAGCTGTCTATAGTAAAACACAAATCCATTACTATGAAAAAGACATGTTTCTACTTCCTTTTTATTTTCCTTATCATGGCCTGCGAGTCAACTGCTCAGAACAGTCAAATTGTGAAAAAGCTGTATGAGGCCTTTAATAATCATAATATAACTGCCATGGCCGAATGCTATGCAGATTCTGCCTTGATGCTTGATCCGCTAAGAGGCACAGAGCCTGTTTGGATGACCCGTAAAGCTATATTTGATTACTATTCTGAGCTTCACCAGCAATTTCCTGATGTGCAGGATGAAGTGAAAACTTTCATTGTTTCGGGAGATCAGGTGGTAGTAGAATTCGTGGCTTCCGCCAAAGGTGAGGATGGCAACAAATGGTATTTACCTATTTGCACAGTATTTACGCTCAAGAATGGTGAGATTGTGAAAGATGCCAGTTATTATGATCAATGATTAGCGCCAGTGAATGACCCGGTTGTTTTTATACTTCACCTGGTACTCATTTGGGATCTTATCAATGATGGTTTCATATAAAGCCTTGATCAGATGGTCTTTAATGCAGTTTTGATGCACAATCAGGCTCACTTCTCTCACAGGCTCTGGTGCAGCAAATTTCTTCACCATCTCCAGGCTTTCCACATTAGTATAGGCAGCTAATGCGGGCAGCAAAGTAATGCCGTGGTTCATGGAAACCAGATTCTTCAGGGTTTCCAGAGAGCCGCTTTCATAAACAAATTCGTAATCATCAAGCTGAGTAGAGATTTGTTTGCAGAGGTTGAGGGCCTGATTTCTAAAACAATGACCATGATTCAAAAGCCACACCTGGTGCTCTCGCAAATCTTCTTCATTGATCGTCTTATGGTTTGATAGTGCATGGCCTTTGGAGATGTATGCGTAAATAGGTTCCATGAAAATGGGTATCTCCTTGATTTTCTTTTCTTTAAGGGGTGTAACAGCCACGCCCAGGTCAAGCTTATCCTGATGTAATAGTTCTATGATGTCATCAGTTTTTATCTCTTCTATGATCAGCCTGGTTTTAGGATATTTCTCCATGAACTCTGGCAGAAAAAGCGGTACCAGATAAGGAGCCAGAGTAGGTATTATGCCTATTCTATAAGTACCTGTCAAATCATTTTTCTCTGACTTTAGATAATCCATAAAGCCGTTGGCCTCTCTAAGTATATTTTGAGCCTTCTCAATGAGCACCTTCCCAGTTTTGGTGGGTATCACTTCATTCTTAGACCTGTCCAGTAGCAGTACACCCAGTTCCTGCTCCAGCTTGTGTATTTGCATGCTGAGGTTAGGCTGGGTAACATGACATTGTTTAGCTGCTTTAGAGAAGCTTTTGGTCTTATTCAGCGTTACCAGGTATTCCAATTGGGTTAAGGTCATAAGCGGAGTTTATACAGCTATAATAAGAATCAATTTTGATTATAAAAATAAATTCACGAACTTAAATAAGAGGTGCATGGTGGAGAAATCCACTATTTTTTGCTGGATGACAGAAATCGATTGCAGTTAAGATTAAGCACCATTCCTGAGTGAATACCCCATGAATAAAACGCACTACTATGGATAAACTTATCATTCAAAAGCCCTCACTTAAATTTATGGTTGAAATATCTGCTGATGGTAATGAACTGACTTTCAATGTGAACCGATACATAGAGGCTTCACATAAAGAGGAGATGTCTTTCAATGCTCAGCTGGCCAAGTATGACGCCATCAAATACGATGATAAATTTTACAACTGCCATAAGCTGCTGCATAAGTTTATCAATTTCATGCAGAGCGAAATTAAACAGGAGACCGACCGTTCTTCTGTAAAAATCACGCTGCGAAGAAATCGTACTTTTGGTCAAGTTTAGTTTTTCAGGAAGCTACCTGCTGCTTGAGAAGGGTATATTTCTTCAAAGCTTAGTAAGTTATTATTAAAGCTTCTTTTATATACATGCGACCGGTTGAGTTGCTCGGTAGACGTATTGCCTGAGGCCGCTAATAGTTCCATGAAGTCTTTCAACGTCTCATGGTGATAGTTCTTAACTCTTTTCCACTTTTCTGATACTACTAACCCCTTCATAAGGTGAGGTTTGTTAGTAGTTACACCTGTGGGACATTCATTAGTGTCGCACTTTAAAGCCTGAATGCAGCCCAGGGCCAGCATCATGCCTCTTGCTGAGTTACAAATATCAGCACCTATACTAATGGCTTTGTATATATCAAAAGCGGTGAAGATTTTAGTGGCTGTCAATACTTTGATGTCTTTCTTTAAATCAAAGCCATTGAGCGTGTCTACTACAAATACAAGCGCCTCTTCCCATGGCATGCCTACATAGTTAGAGAAGTCAATAGGAGCTGCTCCAGTTCCGCCTTCAGCACCATCAACTGTGATAAAATCTGGTTTTATGCCTGTTTTAAGCATGGCTTCGCAGATCTCTACAAACTCATCTCTATTACCAATGGCTAGTTTAAACCCTACCGGTTTGCCATCAGATAGATCTCTAAGCTGTTTGATGAATGCGCACAGCCCCTCGGCATTATTAAAAGCACTGTGGCCCGGAGGTGATAAAACGGTGGTGTGAGGTTCTACACCTCTGATCTCAGCTATTTCTTTATTGTTTTTGGCGGCAGGAAGTACTCCACCATGACCGGGTTTTGCACCTTGTGAGATCTTAATCTCAATCATCTTCACCTCTTTCTTAGCGGCTTGCGCTTTATATTTTTCAGGTGAAAAATTACCATCATCAGATCGGCAGCCAAAATAGCCAGTTCCTATTTCGTATACCAGATCACCCCCATGCAGATGGTAAGGTGAGATGCTACCCTCGCCAGTATCATGAAAGAAATTGCCTTCGCGAGCGCCAATGTTAAGAGCCATTACAGCATTTTTACTTAGAGCGCCATAGCTCATGGCTGAAATGTTGAATATGCTGGCCGAATAAGGATGTTTGCAGTCTGGTCCGCCCACGGTTATTCTAGGAAGCTCTTCCTGTTTCTTTGCCGGATATATGCTGTGGTGCATATATTCATAGTTGGGCAAGGTTACATCCAGCTCAGTACCAAATGGATGAGTTTCTGTTTGCAGCTTTGCCCTTTGGTATATGTAAGCTCTATGATTTCTGTCTATAGGTTTGCCATCGGTATCACCTTCTACAAAATACTGGTGCAGCTCTGGTGCTATCATCTCAAACAAAAACCTGAAATGACCTAAAACAGGGAAGTTTCGAAGAATCGAGTGTTTCTTTTGGAATATATCATATAGCCCCAGCAGGGTAAACGGAGCCAAAATTGCCAGCGTCCAGATTACAGGAGACCATATAAAGTAGAGGCCAATCACTATGGCCAGAATAATCAGATTTCCAACAACAAACACATTTCTCATCTTACTTCTTTTTTAATGACATCTTCCTTTTTATGCGGCTTACAGGATCTTGTCTGAATACTTTATTCATCATTTTATAAAGCTCCGGATGTTTTCTTTTAAGCAACCTGGGGCGCTGGAAGAAGTATTCACTCAGTACAGGGAAAAATTCCTCTTCACTGGTGCCGCCGTAGGGGTTAATGTCTGATTTATTTTTTCTTATTTTATCAATTTCTCTCTTAATAGCTTCCATCCAGGGCTTGGCGTAGCTGTGCTCCATGAGCAGGGCAGGTAAACCATCGATAGAGCCATCAGAGTCATCTATGAGGTGCACAAATTCATGAATACCAACATTACTTTTGCTTTGTGGGTATTCAAAACCATAGTGAAGGTCTTTTTTCGAAAGGATCATTTTTCCGTTTAATACACCATTGCCTACCATCCCTAATACATTTCTGCCTTCACCCTCAGTTTCAAATTCATGGTTAAATGAGTTCGGGTAGATTAATACTTCTGAAAGATCATCATAATTCCAATTCGGAAAGGCAAATACAGGTATAATGGCACTGCTGGCCACTAACAATCGGTCGGTATCATCAATTTCGGTGCTAATACCGGTTATTTTTTTGCTCGATATAAACAGGTTGGCTTCTTGCTCAAACTGCTCCTTATCATCAGCCGAAAGATTACGGTAAAATTTCACCTTATCTTCAAGTATAGCCTTCCAGGCCTCTGGAAACTCCTCTTTTAATTTCTTGTTTTTAATGGCTACTTCTTTGGTCATGTGCTTGAACACCAAGTATGAAATTAAAGCACAGACTGGCAAAACCATCATGAGCATGGATGGGTCTTCACTATACAGCGGATATGAAAATATGCTGGCGCCTATGAATAAGCTTATGCTAATGAAATAGTCAAAAGTGTCAGGTTTAAATTTTTTCTTCATTGTTTTTTAATCTCCTCTAGGGATACTCTTTCTAGTTTTTCGTCAGTAGTTCTGGATATAATCAAAGGTACTTTCTCTTTTGTTACTAAACTGGTATCCAGTTCGTAAGCTTTATCATCTGTTAATGAAATTCTTTTTATGAAATAATATATGCTCATTACAATCTCCTGAAATACAGGTAATTGATAATCATACGTTGGTATCTTTTCAATAATGACGAACCTAAAGTCGCTCGGGATATCATGCTTTTTCATGCTCTCGTGCTTGCTGGTCAGGTCTATTTCTTCATTTTCCTGCAGGTCCTTGATTACATTTCTTAAGAACATATTTATTCTGGGCTCTACCTGAAAGCCCAGCTTAAAATCTACTTTTATGAGCAGCCCGGGAATCAGCTCATCTACAGAATATTGCCGCGTATGAGGCTCGTCAGTATATTTTACGTGAATGATCCAATAGGTGTCTGCTCGTTTTGGTTGCTTATTAAAGATGCTGTAGAGAATTTTATGCTCCACTACATCCATGGGTTGTGAATCTATGTACACCAGATTAGAGGCGAATTTGGGCACACTTTCATCAGCACTTAGATCCTTAAACATCTCATAATAATCAGCAATGTCCACGTTCTTTTCATACCTGCGGGTGATTTTATGACCTTTGTACCACACCCACATCATTAAAGAAAGCAGTGCACCAATAATGATGGTGACATATCCACCATGCATAAACTTGTTGAGGTTTGCATAAAGGAAAGCAAATTCTACTACGCTAAAGAGAATGCCGCACAGTATGATCCATATCCAGGCGGTTCCTATTTTTCTGAGGTAGAACATAAGCAACACGGTGGTCATGATCATAGTAATGGTGATGGTAAGACCATAGGCCGCTTCCATGTTTTCTGATTCCCTGAAGAAAAATACGATGAATAAACAGCCAGCTAGCAAGCTCCAGTTTACAAAAGGAATATATAATTGCCCTTTTACATCTGTAGGGTAGATTACTTTTAATCGAGGCCAAAATTTTAGTTTCATGGCTTCTTGTACCAGTGTGTAAGACCCACTGATTAACGCCTGACTGGCAATGATGGTGGCTAGCGAAGCCAGGATAATTCCTGGTATAAGAAACCATTCTGGCATGATCTGATAAAAAGGATTCTTGTCTCCCAGTTTATCGCCAGCATCATAAAGCAACCATGCTCCTTGTCCAAAATAGTTAAGCAATAAGGCTGTTTTTACAAAAGCCCAGGTTATTCTAATGTTTTTTACGCCACAATGCCCCAAGTCAGAATACAAGGCTTCTGCTCCGGTAGTACAAAGGAATACAGCGCCCAGTAAAATGAAACCTCCAGGATAGTTCATCAGCAGCTCTATGGCATGCCATGGATTAATGGCTGCCAGTACATCAGCATGTTGTAAAATCTGAAGGGCACCAAGCGTGCCTAAAGTGCCGAACCATAACAGCATGATAGGGCCAAAAGCTTTACCAACAAACTTGGTCCCGAATTGCTGAAAGAAGAACAAAGTGGATATGATGATGACTACAATCGGAATCACAGGGATGTCTTCACGGATCAGTCTTAGTCCCTCTATGGCCGATGTTACGGAAATAGGAGGTGTAATCAGGCCATCAGCCAGCAAAGCCGCTGTTCCTATAATAGCAGGAACCACCAGCCATCTGGCTTTTCGGCGTACAAGAGCATAAAGAGCAGGTATGCCACCTTCGCCATCGTTATCTGCTCTGAGCGTGATGATGACGTATTTAACAGTAGTTTGTATAGTGAGCGTCCAAAAGATACAGGAAAGACCACCTAAAACAAGGCTCTTTTCGATGGCTTGATCGCCAACGATAGCCTTCATTACATACAAAGGCGAAGTACCGATATCTCCATACACGATCCCTAGCGTGATGAGGAGGCCGGCCATTGAAAATTTCTGAGCTACATCTTGTGATTTACCCACCTTGGTTCTCTTTATTAAAAATCATAAGAGAAACATGGGGCGCAAACGGATGTTTTGCCTAATCAGCTATTTATTCTGAATCTTCGGTGTTTTTAACATCTTTTAAGATGTCAGTGATAAGAGCATTCAAATGATTTAGCGCATCCTGATCTTGAATGATATAATCCCTAAGGCCATTTTCTACAAAGGCATGGGAAATATCAAAGGAAAGATCATTGAGCACAATCACTTTTTGGTGCGGGCGCTTTTCCTGTATCTGCTCCAAAGTGTCTCTGCCACTAAGTGCATTCGGTAAGCCATGATTGATGTAATAATTAAGCAAAATGATATCCGGTTCCAACTCCAGGTTTTGAATGGCGCTCATGCCGGTGGCAAAATTTCTGATTTTAAACTCCAGTAAAGGCGCTTCACCAGATGTTTTTAATTTCAGTTTGCTAAAGTGGGTGTTGAGAATTTGAAGGAAATGAGGGTCATCTTCAATGATGAAGACAAGCAGTGGTTTACTAGGAGTTTCTTCGGTGGAGTCATCAATTTCAGAAGGGAATTTCAGATCGATAATATCTTCTGTAGATTTCCTGTTGATTCTGTAATGATCCACTTTACTAAAGGTGAAGCCAGACATTTGCTATAGTAGGTTTAAGTTATGATAATGGGCAGGTTGTTAATTAATCTTAGGTTAACACAAAAATAATAGAATTCATTAATTATCTATAAGATTTTATTTGAATGGTGAAGTAATGTAACCTAGTGGAATAAAAAAGGGGCTGCATTAAAAGTGGTTTAAAAGCTCACTTTCAATACAGCCCCTAACATGGGAATATTCTGTACTCAGTACTAGTTATCTTCTGCTAAAAAAGGATAGCGATAATCTACTGGTGGTACAAATGTTTCTTTGATAGTTCTGGCAGAAACCCATCTCAATAGGTTCATAGCAGATCCTGCTTTATCGTTAGTTCCAGAACCCCTGGCTCCACCGAACGGTTGCTGTCCTACTACGGCGCCTGTTGGCTTATCGTTGATGTAGAAGTTACCAGCGGCATGTACTAATTTCTTGGCTGCCAGGTCTATAGCATATCTGTCAGTAGAGAAAATAGATCCAGTAAGCGCGTATGGTGAAGTGCTGTTTACTAATTCTAAAGTATCTTCGAAGTTTTCTTCATGATACACATAGATAGTCACTACTGGTCCGAAGATCTCTTCGCACATAGTTAATGACTGTGGATCTTTAGTTTCGATCACTGTAGGCTCTATGAAGTATCCTTTAGACTTATCATATCCACCACCAGTTACGATTTCATTCATATCGTTGGCTTTAGCCTTATCAATGAATCCTGCAATCTTATCGAAAGCACGCTCGTCAATAACTGCGTTTACGAAGTTAGTAAAGTCTTCAGTGCCACCCATTTTCAAGGTCTTCACATCTTCTTGAATGTATCCTTTCACCTCTTCCCAAAGGTTAGAAGGCACATATACTCTAGATGCTGCAGAACACTTCTGTCCTTGATATTCGAAAGACCCTCTTACAATGGCGGTAGCCAGTTGCTTGGCATTAGCTGATTTATGCGCCATGATAAAGTCTTTACCTCCGGTTTCACCCACTATTCTAGGGTAAGTTTTATACTTATCGATATTCTGACCGATAGTTTTCCAAAGTTGCTTGAACACGCCTGTGCTACCAGTAAAGTGAAGGCCAGCAAAATCAGGGTGGTTAAAGATCACGTCTCCGGCTACAGGACCATCAACATAAATAAGGTTAATTACACCGTCAGGAAGACCGGCTTCTTTGAACACCTTCATGATTACGTTAGCCGCATAAATTTGAGTGTATGCAGGCTTCCAAACCACGGTGTTGCCCATTAAGGCAGCACATGCAGGTAAATTACCAGCAATAGCAGTGAAGTTAAATGGAGTAATAGCGAATATGAATCCTTCTAATGGTCTGTATTCTGTTCTATTCCAGATACCTGGTGAAGATTGTGGTTGCTCAGCATAGATCTGAGACATAAAGTAAGCATTAAATCTAAGGAAATCGATAAACTCACAAGCGGCATCAATTTCAGCCTGGAAAGCATTTTTAGATTGTCCTAGCATAGTAGCCGCGTTGATCTTCGCTCTGTAAGGGCCGGCAATCAGATCAGCAGCTTTTAAGAAAATACTGGCTCTGTGCTCCCAGCTTAGGCTAGCCCAAGCTTCTTTTGCTCCTAAAGCGGCATTTACTGCCTGCTCTACGTGCGTAGTATCTCCCTCGTGGAAATAACCAAGAACATGCTGGTGATCATGTGGAGGGTTTAAAGATATTTTGTTTCCTGTAGTCACCTCTTCACTACCAATGTACATAGGTACATCTATTTCCTCGGCTCTGGCCTCTTTAAGCGCTTGTTGTACAGCTGCTCTTTCGGCAGATCCCGGAGCATAAGATAATACCGGCTCATTAACAGGAGTAGGTATATTGTATATTCCTTTAGGCATGCTTATTAATATTTTTAGTATTACAATTCGTTTGAGGCTGCAAATTTAGGTAATACTGAGCTAATAAGCCGGCTGTTACAGAATATTCATGAGCTCACTAAGGCAATTGATCTCTGCGCTGGGTTTTTCCTTATGCTTTACCCTGGCGGGGTTGAAAAAGATGCCGTCTATCTCAGCATTTTGGGCACCTACGATGTCAGCATTAAGACTGTCGCCAATCATAACACCTTCGCTACATTTTATTCCAGCTACCTGCAGAGCGTGGTCAAAAATTTCTCGGTTTGGCTTTTTATGGCCAGTGGTGTCTGAGGTAATCATACCCTGAAAGTAGTTGCCAATGTTGCTGCTGCTAACCTTTATTTGCTGCACCTCATTAAAGCCGTTAGTCAGGATGTAGAGCTTGTATTTACCTTGAAGGTAAGTAAGCACATCATGAGCGTGGGGAAACAAATTGGTTTTGGTAGGACAAAGCTTTAGGTACTCATCAGATATTTCTAATGACAAGCTCGGCTCTGTTACCTTAAAATGCTTAAAGATATTAGTAAACCTATTTCTTCTGATCTCTTCTTTGCCGATAATGCCATGGTTAAACTGATCCCACAAACCATAGTTGATGATGGAGAATCGTTTGATAAAGGCAGTGCATGAAAAGCCTCCTAATTTATAGAGGTTATATTTATCATAAAGCTCAGTAAGAGCTTCAGAAGAATTTTTCTCATAGTCCCACAGCGTGTGGTCCAGATCAAAGAAAATGGTGTTGTACTTCATGTTTAGCGCTGCCAGTTTCTGGTTTCTAACTTGTTAAGAGCAAGCTCACGGTTAGAATACATGGTTTTGTAGGTCTGTAAGTCACCGCGGAGCACCTGATCTTTTTGTAAAAACTGAAATATCTGATTAATGATATCATATACTTCATCCTTTAGATAATAAAAAACCCACTGATCATGTTTTCGGGTACTGAGAATTCCTGAGTTTTTCAAATAAATAAGGTGCCGCGACGTTTTGGTTTGAGTGAAATCCAGAATCTGCTCCAGGTCTGAGATGCACATTTCCTTGTTTTGAAATATGAGGTGAAGAATTCTTACTCTTGACTCATCTGAGCAGGCTTTGAAGATTTGTGAGCCGAAAGACAAACTAAAATTTTTTAACCTCATAATATCAGAATAATGGAAAAGTATAAAACCAAATTTAAAAATAATTAGTGAACATTATAAGGAAATTTGCCGTTCAATTGATAACTTCGGAATTTCGACAATGTGTGTTTAGATGACAAAAGAGAAAGCCTTCTATAAACGATTATCACCTTTTATCCTATGTGTTTTGCTAAGTGTAGTGGCCATCATGGTTTCCAGCCAGGCTCAGGCTCAGGGTAAAAAGAAGGTTATTCAGCTTTCAGGTATCGTATTAGGAGAAGACAGTGTAGCAGGAGTGCCAGGGGTAAACGTATATGTGCCTAAGGCCGGAAGAGGGACATCCACTAATCGTTTAGGCTATTTTTCTATGCCCACGCTGGTAGGAGATGAGATAGTAATCAGTGCGGTAGGTTATAGAAAGCAGTACTACACCATACCAGATACAGAGACAGATAACCTCACTATTTTGGTTGAGCTGGTATCTGACACCACCTTCCTGGAGACAGTGGAGATTATGCCGTTTCCCACAGAAGAGATATTTAAAGAAGCTGTGCTGGCGTTGAACTTGCCGGTAGATGAAGATGTAAATTCACAAAATCTGAATGACGAGCTACTGGCTCTGATGGTGCAAACCACCCCGATGGACGGCTATGCTAACTACAGGTTTTACATGGATAACTGGGCTACCTATCAAAACGATCGCTTTGGCCCAAGACCCAATCCGTTGCTGAATCCATTTAACTGGGCTCGTTTCTTTAAAAGCTTGAAAAGTAAGAAAAAGTAAGCACAAGGAATACCGTTCTTTTGTGTTAGAAAATAAAAATTTTATTATAATTGCAACCCAAATTTAGGGCTCGGGATGTGGCGCAGCCCGGTTAGCGCACCACTTTAGGGTAGTGGGGGCCGCTGGTTCGAATCCAGTCATCCCGACGATTAGATAACCATCTAAGTACAAAACCCTCCAAATTTCACGATTTGGAGGGTTTTTTAATTTTATCTCTCCAATGTAATACGTTTATTATCAATGAAAATGAGACCTATACGGTGACCTTTTTTATTTTTTATATTTAGGTCACCAGAAAGGCGTTAACTATCTGATATTCAGATAATAGTGATCATTTTATTTAAAGGCATTTGACTCGATTTTTTAGTGAATTCACCACTTTCTGGTGAACTATTTATCAAATACAACTAAAAGAAGTCATTATGAGAAGTTCAAAAACATTCGGAGTACAATTTATTATCAGAAGGAATAAGCTTAAAAATGGTCTGGTGCCTATTTATGCCCGTATTACTGTAGATTCTGAAAGAGTAGAGATCTCCATGAAAAAAAGAATTAAAGTCACCAATTGGAATGAATTAGGTGGTCGGGCGAAAGGTAATGCTATGGAAGTAAAGAAACTAAATCATTATCTGGAACAATTTAGATCTGGCATTACTAATAGCTATCAGCAAATGCAGATTGAGAAAAAATTGATTACGGCAGAAGCTCTCAAGAACATGGCTCTTGGTCTGGATGAAGATGGACATACTATTACTCGGTTAGTTGATTATCATAATACCAATTTCAAAAATGTTTTGTCTGATGGCACCTTAAAGAATTATTTTACTACCAAGAAATATATTCTACGCTACCTCAAGAAGCGTTACAGAAAATCAGATATGTATTTGTCTGAGCTTACTTACAAGTTTATTACAGAGTTTGAGCTTTATTTGAGGGCATATCAGCCAACAGATCATCAGAAACCCTTATCAAATAATGGTGTGATGAAGCACCTTGAAAGATTAAGGAAGTTGATACGGTTGGCAGTACGGTTAGAGTGGATGGCAAAAGACCCGTTCGAAAGATATCAGCTGAAGTTTAATAAAGTTGAGAGAGGTTTTCTCGATCAGGATGAGTTGATAAGGTTGCAGGATAAGAAGTTCGAGATAGCCAGGTTAGATTGGGTTAGGGATTTATTCGTTTTTAGCTGTTATACCGGCTTAGCTTATATTGATGTAATGAAGTTAGCACCAGAAAATCTAGGTAAGGGGGTAGATGGTAAATTATGGATAATGACCACTAGGCAAAAGACGCAGCAGAAAGTAAGTATTCCGATTTTACCCAAGGCGATGGATATTATAAGTAAATACAAAGAACATCCCAGAGCTGAAATTAATGGAACCCTATTTCCTGTCATATCAAACCAGAAGCTTAACTCATATTTAAAGGAAATAGCTGATTTGTGTAGAATACGGAAAAACCTCACCTTTCACCTAGCCAGACATACCTTTGCTACTACAGTCACTTTAAGTAATGGGGTACCAATAGAATCAGTTAGTAAAATGTTAGGTCATACTAAAATTACTACAACCCAGATTTATGCTAAAGTGGTAGAACATAAGGTGAGTGAAGATATGGGGATGCTTCGCGAGAAGTTGTTCCAAGCATAATGAATTAGGCGTACTTTGAAATTATCACCTTATTAGAAATAGGATAATATAAAAATTAATTAATTTAATTTTTATATTATCCGCCATACAAGTTACTTAGAGCATCTTCCGTCCAATCTACATAAGATTCAATTTGAGCAGCAATTCCATCGAGGACAAAACATACTCTTACGAATGTTTCTCTTAAATTTTTAAGATTGATATTCCGCAACTTTTGAGTCCTTATTCCTTTTTTATCCATAGGGTATCTAAAAATCATTGAATTTGGATCATTTGAATTAACTTCTTTTAATAACCCTTCGATCACTAAGAAACGAGAATCATCTATATTCTCGCCAATAGACTCATACTTAATTTTAAAGTCCTTCCAAAGCTCAAGTATGTTATGATGTAATGGAAAAACATTGGTTTGATCACGGCAATAGTTTATACCTATAATTAATTCTTTTAATCTTAACTCAATATAATGCCTCATAAGAAAGATTATTGGATAAACATTGTAATCTCTTAAGCTTTTATTTAATGATAGAGTAGAATCCAATAAGCATAAAGCACCAGATTGGTAACTGTCAGCATATCCACCAAATTCTTGAAAAGCTTTATGCAATAGAGCAATTTCATCGTTATCGCCATTTTCGATAAAAAAACTATCATCATTTGTCGGAAACCGTTGAGTTTCATCCTTATTTATTAAATAATACACTGGTTGGTAATTTTTTATAATTATTAATCTTGGTAATTTCCCTCATAGCACTTTAGGTAGTTACAGCCTGTATTCGTCCGTGTATATTTATATTATGCCAAGGCTAAAGGTCTAATTTGATGATATATTTAGTTTTCTCCTATATTATTGTCACCGAATTGTTTTTGCAGGTAATATAACTTTGACCGAAACCTAATTATATTGTCCTCTCTTACTGATATCAAAGTTTGAGCTCTTAGTTTATTATTCTCAAGGTTCTGTCTGCCATCGCCAGTTAAAAAGGTGTCAGTACTGAATAACATCTCATTAGATGCTAATATTATTTTATTCCAAAAAACTAAACTATTCTCCATACAAGACAGTAAAAGATATCCATGATCAATAATTTTTGAATTAGGTTGCCAATCTCCTATTATCTCTCCGGCCTCAGTATTTGGAACATAATCAATAAGATTAAATAAGGTATCCGCAATGACTCTGAATTTAATCAAATTTGACGAGTCTTCTCTTATAATATTTCCGTAAAGTACATTTCTTGATAAAGCTTCGAAAGATCTTTTTATTTCAGTGTCATTGTCTTTGTTTTTTGTAATTATTTTTTGACCTACTACATAAATTAAGGAGGTAATAGCAATCGAAGATAAACCAGCAATTTGGTTGTTATTGCTAAATCCTGAATATGCTGTAACTCCACCTGCTATCCCAAGAATATTCATACCATTTCTAATCCAGTCGTGTGCCTTTTCATTTGTTCCTGGCTCAAAGATGACCATAGATTCTGCCAAGGAATGATAGGCCGATTCTGAATATGCCTGATCTCTAATATGTCGAACAGATGCTGCAAATGATACAAGAACATCTTGGCTGTATTTTTTATTATAAATTCCAGCACTGTCAATTTCATTTCTTAATGCTTCAGTAGCGTTACTTAAATCAATTATCGCTGAATATTGAATTATTTGCTTAGATATATTTTGTTTTCTACTTAATAATCTAGCACGTTCTGTTTCCCATTTTGTTAATGAATTCAAAATGGCTAATAGTTCATTTCTCTTGCTATATAGGGCTACGGAATCTGTAATTTGAAATTTGTGGTCAATTATCAGATTAGCTATAGAGTCATACGTTTTGTTCAGTTTTTCTCGAATAGGTGTTGGTTTTTTAGAATTATGTTCTTTAAGTAAAGAATCTAACGTATTTGACTCATTTGCAAGTTCGGTCAGAAACTGATTTATTTTTTCAGATATTGGTTCTTGTGCCACAAGTTCTGTTTCGTTGGAAACAATAAGGATAATGAGGTAAAGAAAGAATAAATAGTTTTTCATAATTGAATCATTGTATGTGCAGGAATAAAAATTTTGATGTGGCTTTATTGCCTGGATAATGAAATCAATAAAGTATTTATTGAATTTTATACTTGAAAAATTAAGTCTATTGATAAAGGAAATCAATACCCAACATTGGGTATTTTTGAAGATTTCTCCATAATATTAGTTGATTAAATGCTTTTTCAGGCATTTTTGAGATTAGATCCTATTACTATTGAGATAAAAGAAAATAGTTTTATAGAGGATTTTCTGGAAGAAAATCTTTTGGTGAACATCCAAAATGTTTAGCGAGGGTATTAAGATGGTTTAGGTTGTATTTACTAGGGTATCTCGGGCTTTCAATCTGACCAATAAAACCACGAGAAAGATCCAGAAAAATAGCTAAATCATCCTGAGACAGATTCCTTGCTACCCGTAGATCTTTTACCCTGCTGACCACAGCCATTTCAAAATCGCTTTTTTTATTCATGACCTTTTGCAATTAGGGAAAAGATCATTACATTTATGCTTAGTTATAACTAAGCAAATAAGTTTAAAGTAGAACTAATCGTTTAGTTTATAAGTTTCTTGTTTTCAATTTTTAATAATAAGAATTAAAATTTGAGTCATTTAAGCACATCTTATTCGAGCTTTATAAAGGGTCACATTTCCGCCTTAGATAAAATCTACTCTCAATACAGTCGCCGCATCTTCTGGATCGGCATGAACCTAATCAATGATAGCTTTATTGTAGATTCATTATTGCAGGATGCTTTTTTGAGGTTGTGGGTAAACAGAGAGAATATTCAATCTCCTGAGCATATTTTCTTTTTCTTGAGGTTTGTGATTACCAAAAGTTGCATTACCTATTATAGCAGCCCTAAGAACAAGTTTCTTAGGAAGATCAATTCATTAGAGGAGTTTGATAACTACCAAGAATATATGGCTGGCTACGATCCTGAAAGTGAGTTTGAAATCCAGCAAGCACAGGAGCAGGAGCAACAGGCCTTTGATAGAGTTGGGAGGGTACTTCCCTTGCTGGATGCTGACAGAAGGCATTTAATTGAACTTTGCTTAAAATATGGCTTTCAGTATAAAGCTATTGCCCAGTCTATGGGAAAGAATGTTCAGGAGACTTGTTATGAAGTGAAAATGGCCATCCGGGATATTAAAATGATTATCAACCAGGGAAAAACTAAAAACAGGCCAGCGTTAGGTATGAAGGTGCAGGGTAGTATGACTGAGGAGCAAGCGGAGGTATTGAAACTTCGCTGTGAAAAAAAGTATTCCTTTGCTGCCATTGCCAGACAGCTCAATCTATCGCAAAAGGAAGTGCATAGCCAATTCATGGTTGCGTATAAGCTATTACAAGATAAACACCATCAGGCATTGCAAACAGCTTAACATGGAAAAGTCTACCCTTAAACTTACTCGTAAGATCCAGCTATTAGTAGACCTGCCTACGCAAGAGGAAAGAAAGGAGGTTTTGAATAAGCTCTATCAATGGCAGAACCGCTGCTTTAGAGCAGCCAATTTAATCGTGTCCCATCTTTATACACAGGAGATGATCAAAGAATTCTTTTATTTATCGGAAGGGATAAAATATAAACTGGTTGATAAAAAGAAGGATGATGCTGGTATCTTGCAACGCTCTCGTATCAATTGTACGTATCGAGTGGTATCAGACCGTTTCCTGGGAGAGATCCCTACCAATATTCTGTCCAACCTCAACAGGACTTTAATTGCTTCTTTCAATAAGAATAAAAATGCATATTGGAAGGGTGAACGTTCATTAAAAAATTTCAGGAGGGACATGGCTTTTCCATTTAGTCCTGAATGTCTTGGAGGGCTTGCCCATGTTTCTGAGAAAACTGCATTTTGTTTCCGTCTATTTCAAATTCCTTTTCGCACTTATTTAGGGAATGATTATACTGATAAGCGCAGGCTATTGGAAAAAGTGATTAATGGAGAGACCAAACTGTGTACTTCTCACATTAAGCTCAAGGATGGTAAGATTTTCTGGCTACCGGTATTTGAAATAGAGAGAGATCAGCAGGAAATTAAACCGGAGGTAATGGCAGAAGCTTCTTTATCTTTGCAATATCCTATAGTAGTGAAAATAGATAAGGCCAAGCTTACTATTGGTACAAGAGAAGAGTTTCTATACAGGAGATTAGCTATCCAGGCTGCTACTAAAAGGGCACAGGTGGGAGCCACCTATAATAGATCCGGCAAAGGAATTAAAAGAAAGTTAAAAGCAGTAGACAGGCTTAGAGAGGCAGAAAGAAACTATGTATATCATCGTATACATGTATACAGTAAGAGATTGATTGACTTTTGCATTAAACACCAGGCAGGAACACTCATATTATTAAATCAGGAAGAGAAGATCACTATAGCCAAGGAGGAAGAATTTGTGTTAAGGAACTGGAGCTATTATGAGCTGATTACTAAAATAAAATACAAAGCTGATAAAGCAGGTATTGAAGTGATAGTAGATTAGACTATCCGACTGAGGGTGCTTGTACACCCGTAAGGTGAGGTAATGAATAAATACACTCACTAAATGTGAACAGCATATACAACGCGTGGGTACTCTTATTTTTGATGTACGGTCAACTTGAGCTTAATACTCTTCCTTGGGCAGGTCGTAATTGCAATTACTATTTCAAGATGAATTTTAAAGATGAGAATTAAGCTGAGTAAGGCTTCAAATTCTTGTTGATTCACAATAGATCTCCTCAGGCATGACTTTTTTATGATTAAATTGAGCCCAGTTTAAATTATTTATGATACTCAAAGAGAGGCAAAATGTAGACTATTTTGAACTCTATTCTCCATTAACATTTTTTCAATATCCTGATAATCATAGTATATAACTCCCCCTATTTTAGTAAAGGGTAGAGTGCCATTTATTCGTAAGTTTTGTAATGTTCCAGGAGAGATATCCAGTAACTTCCTTACTTCGGGTGACTTAAGCCATTTTTTCACAGGTGTTCCAGCATGCTCTTTTAAAATTTTTTTAAACTCATCTATCAATTCAAGTTTAAATTCTCTAAGATCGTCTTGGGTGATAATTTCAGTAGCCATAATCTCTAAATTTAGTGTTAATACTAATATGTTGATATATACTTTGCCCTATTCACAAGTGGGGGACAACGTGGTAACTTTTATGTATTAAATTGAATAGAGCTTCTTCCTCCAGCCGTTTCATTCCGTGCCTCCATTCAACAGCTTATGTAACCCGCGGTAAGAGAAGAACTATGAAGCCAACGCACCTTCTTTCCAGGACATAGATCTACCCTTACCTTTTGCCTAACCCCGGTAACCTTATAGCTATCAAGCGAATAAATTATTAGATTAATTAATTACTAAATATGATACCCCCATCACCTCCATTTCCAGGCAAAGTTTTATTTTCAGAAAGAGCCTGTCAAGGGTATATTAACAGCGCCCTGCCTATACCTACCCGAAGCTGCCCTTGACAGAATCTTTCTTCAAATAGTGAAGGCCTTTAAGAGGTAAGTGGGTGGGGAATTTAAGATGATTTTTTTAATAGTTGGAGCAGGCTCGGTTTTACACTATGAGTAAGCTTTTACCAATTAGCAAGATGTACAAATGTATACACATTTGGCTCTTGGCCCTGGCTGGGCAAGAGAGATTGGTCTCGGAACTCGGATGGTATGTTATACATATTGAATTATCAAATATATAGACCTTCAAAGTGTTTAAATACAAGACACTGACTTGAGACGTATATCGTCCAAAATTAAAGGTGTTGATAAATTTTTTCTAATGAATCCCTAACGGCAGGATGACATTTCACCATGGCCTCTTCATAACGAACAGCAGGAATGCTTAACAATCGGGCTAATGGCGGCTGAACTATTCCCCACTCTTCGTAGCAGTAGCCGTCATAATCTTTTAATGCCTGTATGATCTGCTCATTATGTTCTGCAATTTTATTCATCAACCCAAGGGGGTTTTTTATTTCACCTTTGAGCTGTTCCCTGACTAAATTATAGCTTAGCATATGGGGCATTAAAACTTTTATTAGCCGATGGCCTCTAGCTTCAATTTCGTTGCCAACATAGTCGGGTAATTTGTCAATAGAGGTCACCGTGGAAATGATCGACCCGAATTCATCAGAGTCCTCCAACTCCTTCACTTCAATGCCCCAAGTTTCCAGTTTTGACCGGATATAAAAATCTTGATCATTAATGATGTTAACAAAAATGGGATTCAGATCAAGGCTATCCTCATGGTCCTGGATGTAATTATATAAGCTGATCAGGCTCAGTAATCCTGAATTTTCAAAGTATCCCCCGTCCAAAAAACTTCCCATTCCTTCAATTTTGGCGGACGGGCTGACAATAGGAAAACGATTGGTCGTGGAGACAGCACTATAAAATGTCAACCCTTTTAAGGAGTTATGGGGTAACTTTTCGGTGCGAATAGCACCCGGGAAAGCCTCCTCCGGGAATTTGACTGATGATGCCACACCATGCTTGCCCCCGACCATGGTTGAGTTTAGTATCAGGGCCGGGAAACGCAATCCCTGCCTTTGCCGAGACGCATAAAAATCTTTCCAATAATCCAAATAGCTCACTTCATTAAATTTACCCATCCCTGCATTCCTGGCATGATAGGCCATACTCTTAAAAGCCCGGTCCCCACCTTCTGACCAGGGGAGGTATTCACGTATCCAGTCCCTGCCCAGCAGATAGGTAAGTTCATTGGACAGCACATTCGATTCACCGATCTGTCGTGCCTTATCATTGATATCATGGGGATGTTCCTTAAGGGCAACGACAAAATTTCCAATCCCCAGTGCACCGCCGGACACGCCGGAAAGGGCCAGCGTTCGATCAAAAAATTGAGGTGCATTTTCCTGAATATCGTTCAGTAGCAGCATATTCCATAAGTTGGCCTTAAGACCACCCCCATAGGACCCCACCAAGAAAAACGAGGTATCGGGATGGTTTTGGATATCCCTAAAAAAATCCGAGCTGGACATTTCATTCCGGATGGGCGCTGTCTCCAGCGTATGCAGGTTATTCCCCCTCGTACCAAAGTAGGTTGCCACGGCCATTATCGCCAAGACTACGATGAGCATACCGTAACGATAGAAATTACTGAAAGGTACCGGCTGATTCCGGTAATAGAACAGGATATGTTTGAACAGGATGGTCAGAAAATAATAAAATACGATGAGGTAGCATAATATGATATTCATCGGGTTCAATACCGTTGTCAGATCAAACCAAAAATTGGCTATTAGCAAAACCATCAACGATGTAATGCCTCCAAAGCGCATCAGCTTGAGGTAGCTGATGTTGTCACTTAACAGCCCCAAGCAATACCATTTTGGAGGCCTGGTTGGATCGGCTTTACTGGTCTTTGGGTTGAACCGCTTAAAGACGGACAACACGGTGGCATTGAACATGGCAGGATTCCTGTTTTTAAGCCACTCGGAATAATAGATATATTTAAAATAAGTCCTTACAATCTTAAATTGAATATAACCCAGTATTTGCCATGGCAAAGCTGCCAGTACCAGCCAATATGTCACAGGATGCAAGGCAAACCATAGTCCCAGCCCACAGGCTATCACCGGCAGCAGAAAGGCGATGATATAAACCACATTGAAAATGATGACGTGTCCACGAATTTCCTTGACTATGCTTTCAGCCGTATGATTATCAAGGGATTCTTCAGCCAGCTCTTTTCTCCAGGAGGTGTACCTTCTGCCCAAGTAAAAGTACCAGGCGATGACCAATCCGAACAGGATGGCCGAAATTCCAATGGCGTTTACCACAATGCCATAAATATGGGCGCCTACGGAGATCATAATGTTTATTACTGCTATATATAATAAGATCCCCAAACTACGCCGCATGATTTTCACCCTGTTGTCATCATAGTCCGGATAACTCTTATGGTCATTCTTTGGCGCATAGTAAATGATTCCCATGCCCAATATTTTATCTTTTTCATCCATCTTCAAATCTATGCATCGGTTATTGTCATACAGCCAGATATCAAAATATACTGGGTAATGAGAGACAAGTATGGCCAGGAAGGTAAGCAACAAAAACAATATGGGGATATTCCAGGGCAGAAAGAAAAGATCAATGACAATCGTCCTTCCCTGGGGAATAAGCATTATTAATCCATAAATGATTCCGATGCACAAGATGCTTAATATGCAGGTAATTAGAAACCTGGGATATATTTTCGGACGTTGAAGCAACGGGTTCTTAAAAAGGCCATATAAAAGGAAGCCCAGGCATATGATGTAGGCAATTGTTTTGGCATCAATGATATAAATGATCCACGGAACGTATATAAAAAAAGAATACATAACGCCCTCCATCAGGTCAGTCAGGTAAGCGAGTGAGGCCGCGGCAACAAAAATGTAAGCGGCAGGTGTCTTACTCTTCGTGACAAGCAGCAAGGGACAATTATTGTTATCCTTTGCCCAAATGCCTATACATAATAGCAGAAACAGAGCCCAAAAAATATCAATTATAAAAAAGGCCCAATACCACCAGCAATGGCCGGCTTGAACAATAGCGCAATTTACACCCCTTAGCAGTTGTTCACAGTCGAAGTGCTCATGTTGGGGATGGGCTATAAAATCGTTAATGTGAAAATTCGAGATGATAACGATTTGAATTATGGTCAATACAAGCCAGGTCAGCACTAGCCATTTTAATTTTTTTAAGAGCCATGATTGCCATGAACCATCTGTTATTGTTTTTGCCACTGTTTTATTCAACTTAGTTGCTTTCAGAAGTTTCTTCTTTTTTCTTTTTCTTATTTCCCAATCGGGACAGGTATTCTGTAATCTTGACATCAACAGAAATGGCGAAAATTTGCTGGTTTCCAAAACGGTCAAAAAAGTCATTGTCTGATCTGATAGGGCGGCTGTATGTAAAATTTAAATCCAAGGCATTGTAAAATGCCACACCCAGCCCGACCCCCCATATCGGATCGTCAAATTCATTTTCCGAGGAGAGCTCTACTAGTTTATAAACCAGTCCCGACCCATAGGCAATGAGATAGAGATCCGAAACTAGAGGTTCTCGGGACTTTATGGTTTTAATAGTTGAAGGACAGCCTAATAGACCCCAATTACCAGTCTTTTCCCCAGGGCTATGACTATTACGTTTTTTAAAGTCAAGTAACTTTAACTTAAGACCAATCTTCTCTCCGGCATAAGCCCAAGAACTTAGTGTGTCGATCTGGAATCCTGCGGAATCGGGAAGTAGGGTGTTTGTCCGGAAATTGTAATTAGAACTTATGGCTTGATTAGCTCCGATTGAAAAATAAAAATTTAAGATATGGCTATCCCGGTTGGCGTATCTCTCATAAATACGGCTGATGATCTCTTCAACCTTAATTGAAATTTGATTTTTATCTTCATCGATGATGCTGTATTTCTGAATATTAGCAGTAAGTGTTGAGAGATAAAACCCTAGTTTCTTTTCTTTGAACATATCCCCTACAGTTTGAATTGTATTCAGTACAAATTGATAGGTTTCAGCTTTGTCTAACTGATCCAGCCGAATGAAAAAGTCAAGGACATGCAAGTAATTAGGTAACTTGGCTTGGTTAAAATGAGCAATATCAGCATCTTTCAGATCTAACAACATTTGATTTGACAATTCCGATGCTATCCATTGCTCATATTGACTTGCCAGCATAAGATATTTATGGTTAAATCCTTTACTTGAGGTTAATTCGATCAACAAGGGCATTAAACTTTCTTCAATGAAGTAAAGGTCATCCTGCGTTACTTCTGCTCTCTTTTTAAAGCTCATAAACGCTTGTAAATTTCTGCTGATTTTGTCACTAAGTTCGGATTTCACATCTGACGTGCTTATTTTCTGAAGGTCACTGAACACATTATCCGAATGATGATTTAAGGTTGACCGCAGTGATCCTGCTGAATCTAACGGGATACTACTTACTTCTATCTTCAGTTGCTCATTTAATTCAACAGGGGTCAGTGATTGATCTCCATAATTTTTTAAAAGAATAAAATACTTAAATAAGAATGAAACCTCTTTTTCGATTCTTTGCCTCAGTGTTACAATTTCTTGATTGTTACGAATTGCTTGATAAGCACTATGATCCTTATAATAACCTTCACCAAGCGCATATCCATCAATTAAAAATCCCAAGTCATCGGTAATAGTTTTATTGGATCTTAAAATATCATAGACAAGATCCAGGAAGAAATCTGAAAAGGTGTGCTTTTTGAACTCATATTCTTTTAATTGGTTTAATAAAACGCCCTGAGAAAACTTGGTAGTGTCTACTTTGAAATTAACATATACATTATATAGTGGATGGTTTCCCAGTTTTCTTGAGATTTGTAGATAAAATTCGGAGAAGCCATAGACCACCGCCAAATTTGCGCTGTTCCTGAGTAGGTTTTTTTCAATGGACTTCTTGTCCTCACTCTCTAATAAAATTGTAAAACAATTATAAGCGTACTCCCAGGTGGTATAATTTTGAGTGCCTAGATCATTAAAAATTGTTTTTTTGATAAATTCCCGTTTTAACTCCACCTGTTTTTCTCTTATGATTTCCGAGAGAATCTGAAGATCAATACTTCCTTTAGTTCCCAACACTTCCGCTATTCCTAGCTCAAGGGTGGGCGGGCTGGCTACCTGAGCATGTGACCCATTCCAGAAAAAAATGAGTATGACTGAAATGTAGATTATTACAGAAGGCTTATATTTTATAGTACCAGACATATATTTTCAATATAGTCAGGTTAATGGGATCATTTCAATACCTAACCTTGGGTATTTTTAGTTGTGGGAAGTTGTAGAATTGACAATAAATCAGATCAAATTCTGATGTACATAATAGTGAACAGAAACAAATTAAAGAGGTTATTTGATTAAGAATTATGTAATTATGATAGTTGATGCTGTGCAATTATCTATAAAAAAGGCAGAAACTGATGGGATTCTGCCTATTTAGTTTTTTAATAACTCTAAGTCCTTTTAACGAAAGAATATATCTTGAAGTGAGTAGTATAAACCTTTGGTGCTTTTATAGTTTATAGCTCTCTTAATGCTAATTGATAAGGCATTTAATATAAGATAATTTTGAATTTATAATACTCTAGACGAATAGGCAGCATGAATCATTTACACATCAAATGAAATAGTTTGAGGAACGATCTGACCCTGCGTGATTTTCTAATTTATATTAAGACAAATTCCTTATGACCCATCTCGTTCTTGGTCTTTCTTGAAATGCTCCTTTCATAAATAATATCTTTTTATCTCTTCCCTGTCTTAGCATTTCTCTAAAGTTAAACCCTCCTTTTGGAGGAGTTTTTATCAATAGGAATCGCTCATGCAATAAATCAGCACATTCATCTGCACTCATAGCGGCAATGTTATGCTTATGCATGTGATTCTGCAGAAAACTTCCAATTTCCTGTACTTGGTTGTTTGTATAGCTAAAGGACATAAGCAAAATTTATCTTTCCTGATTTTTCGTATATCTCACCTCTATTCCAAGCCCCAGCCAACAAATTATAAAGTTCTGTGCCTTCTGGAGTGATTGCAATATAACTTTCTTCTGATGTAGACTTTTTTCTAGAAAATAGTCCTGTATGCTTAAATTTCTCAAAATCGTCATCCAAATAATCTACGCCATTGAGATTATCCCTTTCAATTAGGAAAAACTTAATCAACATATTCTCACCGAACTTACCTATGTATGATTTAATATTTTCTTTCATAATAAAAAAAACAGGAGCTAGTCGTGTATAGTTCCCTATATTTTTTAAACATCAGTCAAATTATTTGGGAAGGTTTTACATAAGCTCCCATAACTAATGCAATTCTTAAAAAATCAAAAATTTATTAGATTAGCCTAATTATAAGAACTCAATGGCCTTATCTTTAATGCTGTTTGGAAAACCCTAATTTGATGTGTTTAAATTAAATTGCAGATCATTATTTCATTGTAAATAGGGCAAATTTTTATTTATAGTTATTGGCAACATGAATCAATCAGTACACAATAGATTAATAAGTTTTATCTGGTCCATTGCGGACGACTGCTTAAGAGATGTTTATGTAAGAGGTAAGTACAGAGATGTGATTTTGCCTATGGTGGTTTTGCGCAGGCTGGATGCTTTGCTAGAACCCACCAAAGAAGCAGTGATGGAAGAGCTTGCTTTTCAGCGAGATGAGGCCGGTTTTACCGAATGGGATGAGACGGGGCTGAGAGATGCTAGTGGGTACGTGTTTTATAATACCAGTGAATGGACACTGCAGCGTTTGTATGACACAGCCACTAATAGTCAACAGATTCTCCAGGCTAACTTTGAGGATTACCTCAATGGCTTTAGCCCTAATGTCAAAGAGATTATAGAGAAGTTTAAACTCAAGAGTCAAATCCGACACATGGCTACCAAAGATGTGCTATTGGATGTGTTGGAGAAATTTACCTCACCACACATTAACCTGACTCCCTTTGAAAAGGAAGACCCTGAAGGTAGAAAACTACCACCACTTTCTAATTTAGGAATGGGGTATGTGTTTGAGGAACTGATTCGAAAATTTAACGAAGAGAATAACGAAGAGGCTGGCGAGCACTTTACGCCACGTGAGGTAATTGACTTAATGACGCATATTGTTTTTGATCCTATCAAAGATCAATTACCGCCGGTTATGACAATTTACGACCCAGCTTGTGGCTCGGGAGGAATGCTTACCGAATCTCAGAATTTTATCAAAGATGAGGAAGGAGCCATTCGTGCCATGGGTGATGTCTACCTATACGGCAAGGAAATTAATGATGAAACCTATGCCATTTGTAAGTCTGACATGATGATCAAGGGGAACAACCCCGAAAATATCAGAGTTGGTTCTACGCTATCTACAGACGAGTTTTCAGGCCATACGTTTGATTTTATGCTGTCTAACCCTCCATATGGAAAGTCATGGAGCAGTGAGGTGAAATACATCAAAGATGGTAAAGATATTATTGACCCCCGTTTTCAAATTACCCTAAAAGATTATTGGGGCAATGCGGAAGAGGTGGATGCTACTTCTCGTTCTTCTGACGGGCAATTACTCTTTTTGATGGAGATGGTGAATAAAATGAAGCCGACAAGTCAAAGTATTATAGGCTCTAGAATTGCTTCGGTACATAATGGTTCTAGTTTGTTTACGGGTGATGCAGGCAGTGGTGAAAGCAATATCAGAAGATACATTATAGAAAATGATTTGTTAGACTGTATTATACAGCTTCCCAATAACCTTTTTTACAATACAGGCATTACCACGTATATCTGGTTATTGCACAACAGCAAAGAAGCGAAGCGAAAAGGGAAAGTATTACTGATTGATGCCTCGCAACGATATGCCAAACTGCGCAAGAACCTGGGTAACAAGAACTGCGAACTGACACCTTCTCATATCAAAGAAATTCAACAGGCAAATACCAATTTTGAGCCTATTGAACGACAAGCAGAGGATGGTTTGGCTGCCAAAGTATTTAACAACTCCGATTTTGGTTATTACAAAGTAACCATTGACAGGCCTGCCAGGCTAAAAGCTCAATTTACGAGGGAACGCATTGCGGAATTGCGCTTTGATAAAACCTTAAAAGAACCCATGCAATGGGCCTATGAAAATTATGGTGAAAAAGTATATTCAGATTTGAAATCTATTGAAAAAGAACTTTTGGAGTGGTGTGAGAAAAACGACCTGGATATGAACGCCAAAAAGCGTAAAACACTTACGGCCACTGCCACATGGAAAAAGCAAAAAGAGCTATTGGAAACTGCCCAGCAGTTAATGCAGGCTATTGGCACCGATGAATACAATGATTTTAATGTGTTTACCAACTTAGTAGATGATGAACTAAAGGCGAGAAAAATTAAACTATCAGCCTCTGAGAAGAATGCCATCCTGCAAACCGTGAGCTGGTATGATGAAACAGCCGAAAAGGTGATTAAGAAAACCCAGAAGCTCAATGGTGATAAGCTTGACCAACTCTTGCAGCATTTGGATTGCACCATAGCACAACTACCCGATTACGGCTACTACCCAAGTGGTAAAAAAGACGAATACATCATTTACGATAACCAAACCGACCTGCGTGACAGTGAAAGTGTGCCTTTGGCCGAAAACATTCACGAGTATTTCCTGCGAGAAGTAAAACCACATGTGGAAGAAGCCTGGATTGATTTGGACAAAACCAAAATTGGATATGAAATCAGTTTTAACAAGTATTTCTACCAACACAAGCCATTGCGAAGCTTGGAGGAAGTGAGTGCAGAAATCATTGAACTTGAAAAACTAGCCGAAAATATGATACAGGATATACTTGGGGTGTAATGGATTATGTATTCCTAGATACAAGTGCGTGGATTAATTTTGCTTGTGGGAAAAATCATGAGTCAAAATTTGATTACACCACGTCTAATCGTGATAATTTGGAAGGTTTAATTGCCTTGAAAGAGTCTAATAGTTTCATTCTTCTTAAGAACGAGATTATTGATTTGGAATTTAAAGAAGCAACCATTGAGCCCCTTATCAAAGCTTATCAAGATAATATTATACAGCATTTTAAATCAATTTTGGGATCAAAAATAATTCCGCACTGCAAGACTGATGAAACCCGTTCGGTGTTTAGAAATGCTTTGCTTCAGGTCGAAGAATTTGGTATTCCTTTTAGAGAGCTGAGTGAAAGCTTTAACCTTAGAGTAAAAACTCTATATGAATCAGCAAAACCCATAAATGTATCCGAAAACTTAAAACAAAAAGCCCTCAATTTTGGGATTACTAAGGATCATGTATTGTTTAAAAGTAGGCAAAACAACATTAACGATTACCTGATTTTATATTCAATACAAGAATGGATTGAATCCAATGATCAATTGAAAATATTAGATGAAACCACCCGGGATCATACAGTATACTTTGTAACGAAGAATGTGAAAGATTTTGGGATTAGCAAAGACGGTTTTGATCCAAATCTAGGACTCTCACAACTCATTGTTCCAATATATGACTTGGGGAATCTGGTAAGCTTGCTTAAGGCCAAAAAGAATGAGCCAGAGTTATCTGTAAATTTTCCACTGCGAGATGATTCAGAATTTGTTACGGATGCTCACACTATCTCTCCAATAGATAAGACTGTAGACACACTGGAAAAATTGATACGATTAAAAAGAGAATTCTTTATTTCTTACTTGAAAAACTCGACAAGTGCATTAGAACACGATTCCAAACTGAAATATCTCATAGATTTTGTTGAACCTCAGTTTAAAAATATAGCTGATTCAGGACATTATATTTTACGTTCGCAGAATCTGAAGAACTATCAAATGAATGTCAATGATTTGATTCAATCAGCAAACAAACAGCAAACTTCTCTTTCTCAAAAAGGAGATATTTTGATCATTTCTTTTGGCTCTAGAATGGGAGAGCATGCCTTAAATAATTTGGATACGAAAGTTGAAGTTCACCAAAGTGTCTACGTTTTAAGGGTGAATCAGAGTAAATTGATTCCAGAATATTTAGATTATCTCTTTAGATACCAGCGGTTTGGGACAGATGGAGCAGTTATTCCTCGACTGAGTTTACCACAACTTAAAAACTTAAAAATTAAACTTCCTACCTTAGATCAGCAAGAGAGCTTAGTCAGTCGCTTTAGGCAGAAGGAAAGAGAAATAGCGCAAGATATTGCTCTAATAAAACGGAAAATTCAAATGATCCTTGCATGAGATCCAATAATGAAAGACAACAACAATGAGCCAAGGCATTCAGATAAACATTAAAAAATATCCAGCCTACAAAGATTCTGGAGTAGAGTGGTTAGGCAAAATTCCCGAGTGCTGGGAACCAAAAAGAGTCAAGTCACTTTTTAGACTCATCATTGAGCCAGCTCCCAAAAACAATAACGAAGAATTACTCTCTGTTTACACAGATATTGGAGTTAAGCCCCGTAAGGACCTTGAAGAGAGAGGCAATAAAGCATCTACAACTGATGGTTATTGGAGAGTAAGAAAGGGTGATGTAATTGTGAATAAGTTGCTAGCATGGATGGGAGCGATAGGGGTATCAGATTATGATGGTGTTACAAGTCCTGCTTACGATATACTAAGAGCTAGAAAGGAAGTAAACGGAAGGTTTTTTCATTATATGTTCAGAATGCCAAGCTGCGTGTCAGAACTTAAAAGGCATTCTAGAGGCATAATGGATATGAGATTACGTCTATATTTTGATAAGTTCGGAGATGTTGTAGTTCCGTTTCCTTCCCTCCCCGAACAAACCGCCATCGCCAATTTCCTAGACGACAAAACCGCCAAAATAGACCAGGCCATTGCCCAAAAAGAAAAGATGATTGCCCTGCTCAAAGAACGCAAGCAAATCATCATTCAAAATGCAGTGACCAAAGGTTTAGACCCCAAAGTAAAACTCAGAGACTCTGGCGTGGAATGGATTGGGGAAATACCGGAGCATTGGGAGGTGAAGAAATTATTTGGTGTATGTCACTTCGTTAGAGGCAATTCAACTTTTAGTAAAGAGGAATTATTAGGTAAAGGTGAATATGTTGCTTTACAATACGGGAAAGCATATAAAGTTACTGAGGTTGATGAAAAATATGAATTCTATGTCAACAATGAATTTTATAAAGCTTCACAAGTTGTAAATCATGGTGATACTATTTTTATTTCAACATCTGAGACAATTGAAGATTTAGGTCATACGGTTTTTTACAATAGGAATGATTTGGGATTATTAGGTGGCGAACAGATGCTACTAAAACCAAAAAGCGAAACAGTAAATAGTAAATATTTGCATTTTTCATCAAAGGTCTTTTCTAAAGAATTAAGAAAGTATGCTACAGGGATTAAGGTATTTAGATTTAATATTAATGACTTAAAAACTATATATACACCTATACCACCAATAGATGAACAAAATGTAATTGTTCAGCACATAGAATTGCAATTAAATAAAATAGAACAAGCGATGTTACACCAACAAGCCCAAATAGAAAAACTCAAAGAATATAAAGCTACCTTGATAGATAGTGCTGTAATGGGGAAGATAAAAGTTAGTTTTTAAAAGTATTAAGAAAATAGACCATGAAAATAGAATTCAAAACCGGAGAAAATGAATTTGTGCTGCTTACTGTGTTTCGATTAAACACAGACCAGGATCAGTTCGAATTAATGAATGTCGAAAATGAGTCATGGATGAAATTGATTTTAGAGGATAATTCTTTTATTATTCAAGAACAGGATAATCGTATCTCAGAAACTGAGGAGGATATTCGCACTAAACTGGACCAATTAGTACTTCAGGTAATTGAAGCAGAACAGTCAGGTACTGATATCAATGCAACTGATTATACGGAAACCATTCAGCCTTTTGACCCTGAAGACATAAAAGTGCATGCAAAACAGTTTAGTCTTAGGCTTATATCTGATATGATAGATGATAATGATATTGATCTGTCTCCTGATTTTCAAAGAAATCTGGTCTGGAATAACTTTCAAAAGTCAAGATTAATTGAATCAATTCTCTTAAGAATTCCATTGCCCATGTTCTATTTTTCGGAAGATGACGAGGGTAGAATTACCATTGTAGATGGCCTTCAGCGGATTTCCACCATCAAAGATTTCATGGACAATAAATTTCGATTAAGAAATTTGGAATATTTAAATGATAGTTGTGATGGCCGTTACTTCAAGGATGAAGGAACGAAGAAAGGACTCGACCCTAAATATTTGCGCTGGTTTAATCAAACGCAATTTTCTGTTAATGTCATTGACCCCTCTTCTCCTGCAAAAGTGAAGTATGACATTTTTAGAAGGATTAACACTGGCGGCAAACCATTAAACAATCAGGAAATAAGAAATTGTTTGGCAGGAACCGGGCTAAGGGATACCTTGAGAAGAATGACTGAGTTAGAAGAATTTCAATCTGCTACAGACTATAGCATTAGATCCACTCGAATGGAGGATCAGGAAGTAGCACTTCGTTTCATCTTATTCCAAAGGTATTTCGAGCAAAACAATATGCAGGATTATAATGGAGCAATGGATAATGCGCTAGACTCTTTGACAGAGGATTTGTACAAAAGCCCTCAATCCGAATTAGAACATTTTGTGGATTTATTTAAAACAGCCATGGATAATGCAAAATACTTATTGGGACAAAGGTATGCCTTCCGGAAAATTAGAAGGGGCGATATTGAGCCAGACGCTTACAAACAACTCATTAATAAAGCATTATTCGTTTCACTTTCGGTGTTGCTTTCTTCCTACGACCATGAACTAATACGGTCAAAAAATGAAGAACTACAGCTATTAGTGCCACTGGCAAGTGCAATTGAAGATGATCATGAATTTCTTAATTACTTATCTTATGGTACAAATGGGAGAAGTAACCTTCTTTATGTTTTTGAAAAAGTTCAAAACTTAATTGTCGAAAACTTAACATTAGTATAATGGAGAAACTAGGCATACATAATTTTAAGTGTTTCCAGGAGGTTGAAATCCCTATTAATAGATTCACGGTATTTGCTGGCGCAAACGGCAATGGAAAAAGCACAGCTATTCAAACTTTACTCTTTTTGAGAAGAACAATTGAACATTGTGCAAAATGGGAAAAGAATCAATATAACTACTCTGAAACTAATAATCTTAAAGTAGATCTCAATGGCTCCTATTGTTTAGCATTTGGAGACAGTTCAAGCATAAGTAACAGACAAACAGAAGAATTCGTCACCCATCTAAGTCTTCATAATGATATAGGGAAATTTCAAGTAACCTATGAAATAGAACCATTAAAACTTTGGCTTGAACCTACAGCAGTAGAAGGAAGCCAATTCTTAAGAGATTCAGGTCTATTCTTTCAAGAATTCTATTATTTGAATGCTGAAAGAATTGGTCCGCGCATCAGTCAAACTATCCAGTTTTATGATTATCCAAATACTGGTTTTCAAGGTGAATATGTTGCACAGTTAATTGGTGATACTGAGTTTTCTTACAAGTATCAAGTTCCTAATGATAGGAGGTTTGAAGGTCATAATAGTCCACGCCTTGAACAGCAAGTAAATGCTTGGCTAGATTACCTCATACCTGGGGTTTCAATATCAGCCAAATACGATACACAAACAGGATCTGCTCAAGTTAGAGTTGAGAATCACTTTACAAAGGGCGATTCCATTATTGCTCCAAACATAGGATTCGGAATTAGTTATGTGCTACCCATTTTGGTAACTGGTTTGATCGCTAGGAAGGGCAGCTTTATGGTAATTGAAAATCCAGAGGCTCATTTACATCCGTCAGCACAGTCAAGAATTGGAAGGTTCTTGTCAATCATAGCCTCTTCAGGTGTCAAGGTAATTGTTGAAACACATAGTGATCATGTTCTAAATGGCATTCAGGTTGCAGCAGCAGCAGCCCTAATAAATCCTGATAATGTTAGCATAAATTTTTTTAGTCAAAATCAAGAAATGACTCAGCCCTATGTGCAAACAATATCAATCAATGAAATTGGAGAATTATCTAATTGGCCTTCTGGATTTTTTGATCAAAGCCAAATGGATTTTAGAGCACTTCTTAAATATCGAAAAAATCATGGCTAATCTTAGTATTCTGAATGAAGCTATTAAGGCTGAATCAATCATGTCGTTAGTTGAGGGGATGGAGTCTTTGGTGGCAATTGAATTTGATGATGATGATGAGAAATACCGACATAATTCTTTTTGGAGTTCAGAAGGATATCTACACTTATGTGAGGGAGATGGACAGCGAGTTCAATTTATTCTAAAATTTCTAGAGTCGTTTTTGCGAATGGATAATTATATCTCAAGTGAGCAAGAGTTATTAAATGCTTTTGATACACATGAGTGTGCATTTCTAGGAGTGAATTTTGAGGGTCTAGAATTGAACCAAAACAAATGCATTACGGACGATGAGACCTACAGTACATTTAAAAATGGGTTACTAGAGAATATTAGTTTTAGAAACTTTTGGGAAAAGCGGGTGCAGTTGTTTCCAGCCCTCATAATTTGTACACAAGTCCGACAACAGGTTGAGCAATTAGGCAACTCACCCTCATTCTACCAAATTATTGATCGTTTAAAAACGTTGAATCACATATGTAATGGTTGGAAGAAAGGCGATTTTTCTTACAAACTGATTAATGACACGTCATCATTAAATATTTCACCGGAGTCACAATCCACTATGCAACAGTTTGGCGAGGAAAGAAGGTTTCGTATGCCCAATGGAGGTACTCAGATTTTTGAACTTCACATAAAAACCGGCCTTTTTAGATTTCACTTCTATCCAGACAATAATACCAAAAAGATATATATTGGGTATATCGGACCTCACCTTAGAACTACCCGATATAAATAAATATCTATGAGTGCGTCACAAACCAATGAACAAGCCTTAGAAGCCGCTATAGAAAAAGCTTTAACTGGAACCTGCCTGGAAGAAATGAAGGAAATGGATAATATTGTTCAAGAAGCAAAATCCATATATGGCTCTGAAAAAAATTATCACTTTGGTGTTACTAATGATTTCAATGCCAAGTACGCTATAGACGAAACCCGGTTTTGGCACTTTTTAGAAGAAACCCAAAAGGAAGAACTCGAAAAGTTACAACGCTCTGCCGACTGGAAATTAAAAATTCTGGAGCGCTATGATCGGATGGTTAAAAAATATGGCATTCTCCGTTTATTGCGAAAGGGTTTAGAAGTGGAGGATGCTCATTTAACTTTATTATATCAACTACCTATGGCCAGCAGCAGCCAAGCGGTGAAAGATAGCTTCTCTAAAAATGAGTTTAGCGTTACACGTCAGGTACGCTATAATCTGGAAAATCCCCGAGAAGAGATTGATATGGTGGTGTTTATTAATGGCCTGGCCATAGCTACCCTGGAACTCAAAAATCAGTGGACCGGGCAAAATGCCAAAGTGCACGGCATCAAACAATACAAATATGACAGAGACATCCGTCAACCCCTGCTTAATTTTGGTCGGGCCATAGTCCATTTTGCAGTAGATCCAGATGAAGTATATATGTGCACTAAACTGGATAGGAGCAAATCATTTTTTCTTCCATTCAACAAAGGACACAACAATGGTAAAGGTAATCCACCAAACCCCTTTGGTCATAAATCAAACTATCTGTGGGAAGAAGTCTTCACCAGAGAGAGTTTGGCTAACATCATTCAGCACTTCGTTCGCTTTGATGGCAAAGCCACTGATGCATTAAACAAACGAACTTTATTTTTCCCGCGCTACCACCAACTAGATGTTGTGCGTAGAATACTCAAGCATGCTTCCCAGAATGGAGTAGGGCACACCTATTTAATTCAGCATTCTGCCGGTTCCGGAAAATCTAATTCCATAACCTGGGCTGCTTATCAATTGATAGAAGCCTACCCAGAACGTGAAGAGTTACTCGGTTCAAAGGGTATGCAAAATCCCTTGTTTGATTCCGTAATTGTAGTGACTGATAGAAGGTTGTTGGATAAACAGCTTCGAGAGAATATCAAGGAATTTTCGGAAGTTAAAAACATTGTGGCACCTGCCTTGTCGTCCAAAGACTTAAAAGATAGTTTGGAACAAGGCAAAAAGATCATCATTACTACTATTCAAAAATTTCCATTCATAGTAGATGGTATTGCTGATTTAAGTGATAAACGCTTTGCTGTAATCATAGATGAGGCACATAGCTCACAAAGCGGAACAGCAGCTGGTAAAATGAACCAGGCCATGGGGCAGAATGAAGAAGAGGAGGCGGATGCTCAGGATAAAATACTGAAAGCCATGCAAGCCCGTAAAATGAAAGGCAATGCCTCCTATCTTGCTTTTACGGCAACTCCAAAAAATGCCACCTTAGAACGGTTCGGTAGTAAGCAAGAGGATGGGACGTTTAAGCCTTTCCATTTATATTCAATGAAACAGGCCATTGAGGAAGGTTTTATTCTAGATGTATTGGCAAACTATACCACCTACAAAAGCTACTATGAGATAGAAAAGTCAATAGAGGATAATCCTTTATTTGACACAAAAAAAGCTCAGAAAAAACTGCGGGCCTATGTAGAGCGAGATAAACGCACCATTGCTACTAAAGCTGAGATAATGATGGAGCATTTTATCAGTAAGGTATATAATACCAAAAAGCTCAAGGGAAAGGCAAAAGGGATGGTAGTTACTCAAAATATTGAGTCGGCAGTTCGCTACTACCTATCAATAAATCAAATTCTAGCAGACAAAGGTAATCCGTTTAAAATCGCTATAGCATTTTCAGGAAAGAAAGTAGTGGATGGCATTGAATACACAGAAGGTGATTTAAATGGTTTTGCAGAAAAAGATACCAGAGATAAATTCGATACTGACGAGTATCGCATTTTAGTGGTAGCTAATAAATACCTAACCGGGTTCGATCAACCTAAGCTATGTACTATGTATGTAGATAAGAAGCTGCAAGGTGTTTTAGCCGTTCAGGCCCTAAGTAGATTAAATCGTGCTGCGGATAAGCTAGGTAAGAAAACAGAGGACTTGTTCATATTAGACTTCTTTAATCAGGTAGACGAAATTAAATCTTCTTTCGATCCTTTTTATACCTCTACTTCACTAAGTGGAGCCACAGACATTAATGTATTACACGAATTGAAAGGTACTCTGGATGATACAGGCGTTTACGAATGGTACGAAGTAGAGTCTTTTGTAGAGAAGTATTTTGAAGGTGTAGATGCCCAGCAGCTGAGTCCTATTATAGACACTTCAGCAGATCGTTTCAATCAAGACTTGGGTTTAGAAGATGATGAAAAAGCTGATTTTAAAATCAAATCCAAGCAATTCGTAAAAATATATGGTCAAATGGCTTCTATCATGCCTTATGAGGTTTTAGATTGGGAAAAGCTTTTCTGGTTTTTGAAATTTCTAATTCCCAAACTAATTGTTAAAACCAAAGAAGATGAATTAATTGATGAACTCTTAGAATCCGTTGATTTATCTACCTATGGATTGGAGCGGACTAAACTGAACCATGCTATTGAGTTAGATGATTCATCCACGGAACTAGATCCGCAAAACCCTAATCCAAGAGGAGCTCATGGAGGTGATGAAGAAAAGGACATGCTGGATGAAATAATCAGGACATTTAATGAAAGATGGTTTCATGGCTGGGATGCAACACCAGAGGATCAGCGGGTTAAATTTCTCACTCTAAGTAAGTATATTCAGGCACACCCGGACTATCAATCAAAAGTAGCTGATAATACTGATGTTCAAAACAGAGATTTAGCCTTTAAGAAGATACTTGATGATGTAATGAGCCAGCAAAGAAAAAAAGAGTTAGACCTATATAAACTCTATGCAAAAGACGATTCTTTCTACCAAGCCTTTTTTGATACCATGAAACGAATGATGGATTACCCGGATTTGAATAGGTAAAAATATTAGCAAGACTTAACCAAAGCGCATAATTCTGTTAAGCGAAGAAAAAAATGGAATTGATTTTTACGTCAACTTTTACTACATTAAATCACTGATTAATCAAAGTCAAGAGAAATTGATAAATGAGACCTATACGGTGAACTGAATATTAAAACATTTAGTAAGTATTTGATAATAAGATAATTGTGAAATGGGGTTCAAGTACAGTCATCCCGACTTTTTTATAACAAATAAGAGCAAAACCCCTTAAAACATATGTTTTAAGGGGTTTTTGTTTTTTATCCCACCAATTAAAAGCAAAGAAAATCAATAAAAATATGCCCTATTCATGGTCCCTTTTTTATTGTTATTTTTAAGATGTTTTTGATGTTAAATGTTTGAATATCAATTTGTTAATTCATTTACAATGAATTGGTTTGCTTCGAATTGATTTCGTTTTTTATGCCCTTTTTGCAAAGGGGCATAAAATGGTATCAAAACACTTTAAAATATAATGAATATGAGAAATAAAGCAACATTTGGAATCTCCTTTTATGTCAAGAAATATAAGGCAGCGGAAGGCTTAGTTCCTATCTATGTGAGGATCACTGTAAATGGGCAGTATGTTGATATGTCTATTAAGCGTAAGGTAAGGGCGGAAGATTGGGATGCTCGTAAATGCCAGGTGCGTAAGTCTGCTGTAGATGGCATTAGCTTAAATAGCTATTTAGGTACTATTCAAAATCGATTATACGAGTGTAAAGAGGAGTTGGAAAGGGAAAGAAGGCTTGTAACGATGAATGCCATTAAAGACAGATATACTGGACAAGATAGCCAATCAAATACTTTACTTCAACTCGTTGAATATCATAATAAGGAGATGAGTTACGAACTTAAGGAAGGGACTATGAAGAATTATCGGAGTACGGAAAGTTATATCCGGCAATTCCTTAAAACCAAGCTTAGAGTTAAAGATATTTATCTTGAGGAATTGAATTATGGATTCATTAAATCATTTGAAAGATATATTAGAAACAATCCTTTGCAGGCTAATTTTCCATGTAATCAGAATGGCACTATGAAGCATATGGAAAGGTTATGTAAAATGATGAATTTGGCTTTAAGAGAAGAATGGATAACCAAAAATCCATTTATAAAGTATCGATTAAAGTTTAAACATACTGAAAGGTGTTATTTAAATATGCCTGAGCTTTTATCCCTTGAAAATGCAAATCTTAGCCTGGAAAGATTGAGGTTAGTGAGGGATGTTTTTGTTTTTGCTTGTTATACAGGATTGTCCTATATCGATACCTATAATTTATCAGAAGAAAATATTACAGTGGGAGTTGATGACCAGAAATGGATAACCGGACGAAGGCAAAAATCTGATAAGTTATTTGCAGTACCCTTACTGCCTAAAGCCATGAGGATATTAAATCAATATGAAAATCATTCTCCTCATTCTATTCGCAACAGTGGAAAATGTTTTCCAGTTTATTCAAATCAAAAAATGAATCAATACCTAAAAGAGTTAGGAGAAATATGCAGTATCAAAAAGAAACTTACATTTCATACTGCAAGACATACATTTGCTACCACTGTAACCTTGGCAAATGACATACCTATAGAAACGGTAAGTGAAATGCTTGGTCATACGAAATTAAGCACGACTCAAATTTATGCTAAAGTTATTCGTCAGAAGGTGAGTCGTGATATGGCCGTCTTAAGGCAGAGACTTGAATAGTAATTTGTTATTGTTTAGAATATAGTAAGTACTTTAATACCCAATTTATCTGTCCATTATTATTATACTCTTCTATTTTATTAATTTGTAAATAATTCATATATCCACTCATGCGCTATTTACTTGTTTTTCTTTTTATGGTATTGACCTGTACCGTGGTTTCTGCACAGGAGGTCACGGAGGCTCAAAAGCAGCAGTTGGAGCAGATTAAAGATCCGGCCAAGAGAAGCAAACTACAGAAAAAGTTTTTTCGTAAAGAAGTAAAGCAGAAGGAAAAAGAATATAAGCGCAAACTAAAAAATGAGATTAAGCAAGCACTTGAAGATAGTTTAGGCACCAGCTTGCCACCGTTGGATAGCACTCTGGTAGAGCAGACTGAAAATAAGGTAAAAAGTGCGGCTGAAGATTCCCTCAGTAATTATGTAGATATACCCTTGGTTACTGATTCTACCATAGTGAACCATGCTAAGGAAATGGGGCGCAATGAGCTGCAGGAGGAAGCGGGCGTAAATTTAAATGGTCTGGATTCTGCCAGAGTTAAGTCTACTGTAAAAGCAGAAGGGAAAAAACGGCTTGAAGAAGAGCTTGGCACGGAAATTTCTGATATGCCAATGGATTCATTGACCATGGAAAGCGCACAAAAGGAGCTGGAAAAAAGAGCTGAAAATGAACTCAAGAACAGAAAAGAGTTTGAGGAGTTGGGAGGCATGGAAGACTCAGAGCTGGGGAATCTCACGGAATATAAAGATGAATGGGAGCAAACTCAGGAGAAACTGCAACAGATGGAAGCCCGGCAGGAGCTTAAGCAAAAGATGGCTTCTCAAGCGAGAGAATTTATCACTCAACATTCAGATAAAATTCTGCAGGCACAATCAAAGATGAGTACACTAAAGCAGAAGTACAGCTATGTGCCCAATAGTAATGATCTCAGCACCGCCAAGAAAAGGAATTCTTTGGAAGATAAATCTTTCTGGGAGCGTCTTTCTATTGGAGGCAACTTCAACATTAGCCAGACCAACCCTGTAGTGGTGGACCTGGCTCCTGTGGTGGCGTATAAGATCAATAAACAATCGGAAATAGGCGTTACAGGTACTTATAGAGCCACATTTGGCGCCGGTAAATCGGGAATAGGACAGGAGGATGATGAAACCTATGGTTATAGCTTATTTGGCAACCACATGGTGTTCAGAAACTTCTTCTTACAGCTGGAAGGTGAAATGATCCGGACTACCACCGGCACTCCAGAGCAACCGGATAGAAGCTGGAAGCAAACACTTTTAGTAGGTGTTGGTAGAAAATTCAAAGTGAGCAAATGGCTGGAGATGCAGACTTTAGTGATGTTTAATGTGATTCATGACCCTTTAAACAGCCCCTATAAATCGCCACTTGTCTTTAAAACCGGAGTAAGGTTGGTAAAATAAAGTAGTTAGTTTGCACAATGAATTAAGGGTAGAACAGCGTAATTTAGCAAAGTGTCAAGCTAATTCAGTCCAAAATGCAAGAATTAAATGTTTGGCTGTTTTAACTCACAGATGTAATATTTGATTCTATTAGTAAATGTTGTGGGTTAACAAATTGCTCTTCATTTAATCTTTTTATATAATTAAAGATGTAAGTAATATAAAAAATGATGTAATATTAATCACCTGTTTAAAGAAAAATAGTTGAGAATGTATCTTACATTGCAAATCCAAAAATAAAATTTGTCTTTTATGGCTTTGCATTGTACTCGATTACTGAAAAGTATTCAGCAATTCTTCTTTGTTCTAATCCTTACATTTTCTATTTTCCTTCCATGCTTTAGCCAATCTCCTACTGGAGCTGAGTTGCGGCTGAAAAACATGGATATACTACCGCCTTCACCCGCCGTAGCCAATCTAGGTAATTTTAGTCGCCCAGATGTTGGTTTGGTTTCAGGAACCGCAAAATTTCACATTCCACTAACAAAAATAAGCTTAGGAGGATTTCAACTGCCAATAGATTTAAACTATTCCTCAAATGGAGTCAAAGTAGACGAAATATCAGGGAGGGTTGGTATGGGATTTCAATTAAATGCTGGGGGAGCTATAACTCGTGTCATTTCAGGAAAGAGTGCTGATGAAACGACTGAATACTTATCTCCACCTGAGAATGTGACCCCTGATTCTCGTGATTTCATAAATTTTCTCAAAACTGTTTATCCAGGTAATACCTATGACTTAGAGCCAGATATTTTTACTTATTCAGCTAGTGGAATATATGGTAAGTTTATTCTTGATGAGAATCGAAATGTTTTGCAATTGCCAAAAACGAACATTAAAATAACAAAAGATTTTATTGGGAGTACATGGAACTTCAAAGTTAATGATATACAAGGCAATGAATATTATTTTGGGGGTGCAGGTTTTATAGAGAGTAGCAAAAAACCATTAAGCTGTGGGAAGACCCATGAAAGTTATAGACCTACGGCCTGGTTTTTACAAAAAATAATTTTGTATGCAGGAGACACTATAGATTTTAATTATAATTCGATACAATATCAATACGCATCAGGTAAAAATGAGACCATGTATTATCAAAATCCTGCTCAATCCCAACAGGGAACGATGGGATATGATTGCTTGTGCCCTGTTTACCAAGATCAAAATTGTACCACTATTATTGACGTTCAAACCAAGTATTTGACTTCTATCATCTCCTCCAGAGGTGATTCTATTACTTTTAATTACTCCACTAGAGATGATTATGGTGATGTGCTATTAACTGATGTTAACTCATATCTTTTTAATCAGATAAGCAAATCTTATAAGCTATCCTATCAAAAATATGCCAATAGGTATTTTCTTGAAACTGTGAGTCAGATAGCTAAGAATGAAGCTGACTCTATTATCTTATATCAAATGGAGTATGATGATCCTGGAGCATTGCCTAACAGATTATCTTATGCTCAAGATGAATGGGGTTATTATAACGGTAAATTGAATAATACAACATTGGTTAAACCGCCTAATAATCCAGAAAAGGCATCCTTGTTTCCATATGCAACCGCAGACCGAGAGGTTGACACTGTTCTATCCAAGAAGGGGACACTCATAAAAATGATTTACCCCACAGGTGGATATGATAAAATCGTTTATGAAGCAAATACTGTATACACTTCACGTGCAGACCCGCCCCCTACCATAAATGTCTATGATTATATAAGAGGAGCGGATGCCGATCCCGTCTCAAAAAATCTAGGCGCCATTACCATTACTAATAATCAAAATGTTGAGTTAACGGTGCGTAACACGAATATGACGGGTAACTTTCCTACTCATCAGGATAGAGCAGAACTGGTAATAGTAAGCAGTAATGACCAAGGCGTGGCATCTTTAGGGACTCTTTCGGGCAATGATATTGGTGATTATCTTGAAAACTCACGAACGGTATATCTTGAAGCTGGTGAATACAATATAGTGTTAACCGCTTACGGAAATCTGACAAGAGCTGAAGGATATATCACATATTATGGCGCTTCTACTTCAACTTCGGATAACTATCCCGTGGGAGGGGTGAGAGTTGGAAAGATTGAAACCTATTCGAAGGCAGGTGAATTACTTAATAAAAAGAGCTATTTATACCATGCATTAGGTTCAACAGTTTCTTCAGGTGTTTTGCCAAATACCTTTATTTATGAACAAACAAAGACTTACGAGAATTTTTGTAATATACAGGGATCATATTCAAATGCTGACTTGATCTGTGTGTCACGGACATGTAATTATCAAAGTTTATTATCATCTTCATTGACCACAATTTATAATCAGTCAGCCAATAGCGTCAGCTATCCAGTGGTGCTAGAAGCTTATGATAATAATGCTGAATCTGGCTTGATTTCTCACAAGTTCAATATTAGGGAGGATCAAAATGGTGCAAATGTATTAGGAAGTGTCATTTTAGGAGCTAGCCCATCAAATACCGCCATATTCAATAATGGTCGAGAATTAGAAACCACAGTATATCAAAAGGAATCTGACGAATTTTTACCTGTTAAAAACACAAAATACTATTATTCGACGCAGGCTGATAATAATAATCGCCTGAGTGGATACATCATCAATAAGCTCTACACAGAATGTGCTATCTCAGAGGGAGATCTGGCAGAGTTGTATGAGACAAGCCCTTGGGAAGTAACTCATTATTATGTCTTTTCACCCTGGCTTACCATGGATTCGCTTGTAGAGCGCAATTATACAAAAAATGGCGGGTTATTAGCTAAGAGTACTGCCTATCTATATGATTCACAAACTCTGTTACCTTCGATAATTACATCTCACGACAGTAGGAATAGAACTATCAATACCTATAGTTTTTATACTGGAATGGGCAATAAAATACCTGATATAAGTAGTCCTCAACTTAATTATGCTAACTATATATCCTTTAACAAAAATTATATAGGCCAGCTATTATATCAATATAGCACAGTTGACGATGAATTCAACAGCAGCTATAGAGTGACCCTTGATGATTTAAAATCTCCCTTGGGAACAATACTTCCAGGAAAGGTAACAGAATCATTCGTTGAGGGTGATCCGGGTAATTCCTTTTCTATTCTTGAGTATGATGAGTATGGCAATATTTTGTCGAAGAGTTCAGATGACGGTATTTTATTAAGTTACATCTGGGACTATCAAAAACGGTATCCTGTTGCTGAAATAAAAGGAGCCAAGCACACAAATGCTGCTTATACAAGTTTTGAAACAAAGACCAATAATGGGTGGGAGGTTAATGGATCTCACGAAAATATTTATAATAGTAATGCACCATCAGGAGATCACTACTTGCATTTTTCTACCGCTGGATCAATTGAGTTTAGTGATTTTGAGTCTGATGAGGATGTTAATTATATTGTGTCATATTGGTATAAATTAGGATCCTCTATTAGTGTTACGGGCGGATCTGAGCTAAATACAACTCCAGGTTTGAATGGATGGCTTTGCGCTACTGCCCTGGTAGATAATCCTACAAGCTTAATTATTAATGTCGGAGCCGGTAGTGATATTGACAACGTAAGGGCTTATCCAGAACAAGCTCAAATGGTCACTTATACGCATTACCCAGGTGTAGGTATTTCTAGTGTAAGCGACCAAAATAATATGACATCCTACTACAAGTACGACGCATTTGATAGGCTAATAAGTATTTTCGATAGTAAAGGAAATATGCTTAAAAGCTATGAATATTATTATAAAAATAAGCCATGAAATCACTCTTCTTTATAACTACGATCATCTTATTACATGGTAATATTTGTTTCGCGCAACATTCTATAGTAGGTCATTGGAACCTGGATTTTGATCAGACAGTCGAACTCATGATACTTGAGACTCACGACAGATATAATGCTCTTCCTTCTGATGTAAAAGAAAGGGCGAAGGATTCTATGGACAAAAGAGAATTTATATTTAAAGCCAATGGAGAGATTTCAGTTAGATGGCAAGCACAAGGGCAACAACAGCGAGCAAATGGAACTTGGGCCTTGGAGTCTAGCCAATTAATTCTAAATATAGAGGGCATTAACTATTCATATAATATTCAAATGCCTAATGATAACACATTAATTATCAGCGATGAGGAACAGGGGGGCTATTTCAATACTCTCTATCTCTATAAAAACTAATGAGCAGAATAGACATGAAAATATATATTACTCTATTAATATCATTTTTATCGCTGGTGAGTTCAGTTGTTGCCTTACCAATCCTTGAAAATAGTAATGTAGAAGAGTTGCCACCTTTGTATTTTGTAACTATCACTGGATCTGGGAGCGCTTTTGTAGGAAGCTCTAAATATTATGAAGCGTCATGGACAGATGGTTGGGGAAATCCTATATCGGCACCCCCAAGTTCAGATTATACCTGGAGTACAAATAAAGGAACTATAACTGGACAATCAGAAACTGGCTGCAACATATCATGGACTTCATCAGGAGCGGCAACCGTATCCTTAGAGTATAGTACTTTCGGTAATTACTTTTATGACACACATCAGGTAACAGTTTATTCAGCTCCAGAAGCAACATCAGCAACATCTGTTACCAGCTCTTCTTTTACTGCCAAATGGAATAGTACAACAGGAGCTTCAAGCTATCAGTTAATAGTTGCCACAGACAACTCATTTAATAATATTGTTTCAGGATATAACAATATTACTGTAACCGGTACTAGTAAGACAGTGTCTGGCCTGGGAGCTGGCAATAAATATTATTACAAGGTTAAAGCAAAAGGAGGGGCAGGTAGCTCTGGATATTCAAATATAATAAGTACAAGACTTATACCCTCTTCACCCGTAATTAATAATACCTCTCAGATAACAGACAATTCGTTTTCTATTCATTGGAGCCAGCCTAATGGCGCAACTAGTTTTAAAATAGATGTTTCTGAACAACCAGAATTTTTCCCCAACCTGAATGGCTATAATAACCTTAGTGTAAGTGGAACTAGTACCACTGTTTCAGGACTAATGCCTGGTAATATATATTACGCGAGGGTAAGGTCGATCAATGGTAGCGGTACCTCCGGTAACTCAGCGGTTTATACAATATTAACTCTACCAGGTGTACCTGCTGTTAATTCAGCCTTAAATATAACGGGAAATTCCTTTGAGGCCAGTTGGGAGTCGGCCACCGGGGCTACCAGTTATAAACTTGATGTGTCTGATCAAAGTAGCTTTGTAGTTATGCTAGACGGATATAATAATTATTCTTTAACTGAAACCAGCCAATATATTACTGGCCTTCAAGAAGGTAAAACTTACTATTATCGAGTAAGATCTGTTAATAGTAGTGGGGTTACAGCAAGCTCAATTACAGCATCGGTTATAACAACACCTGCAAGCCCTGAGGTATTGCCAGGTACTGATATCCAGAAATGGTCTTTTACTGCGAATTGGCAATCAGTGACTGGGGCTAATGGCTATCGTTTGGACGTGTCTACCACCAGTGACTTTTCAAAGATATTAACCTCCTTTAACAATATTTTTGTAGGTGGTTTGACTAAAAATATTAGTGGTGTCGATTCAGATTTAACATATTATTATCGGGTAAGAGCAAGCAATGCGAGTGGGGTTTCAGCTAATTCCGAGGTAATTGAAGTTAAGGCACTGCAAGATTACAATTACGTAAGAGAAACCATTGCTTTAAAAGCAGGGTTTCATAATGGTAATGATTTGAGAAATTCTGTTATAGCATATAAACAAGATCAATATAGCTATGTAGATGATATAGGCAGACCATTGCAGGAAGTATTTGTAGAACAATCACCTTCCCAGATGGATGTGGTCATTCCGCATTCTTATGATAAATATGGAAGAGAGTCAGTTCAATATCTTCCTTTTGTTGAGGGTGAGAATGGCGAATTTAAGAGTAATTTCATTGCTAAAGAAAAGACTTCCTACGCTACATCTGTTAACCCTCAATTTCAATTTTATCAGGATAATACAACTACCGTGGCCACTGATACAAATCCTTATTCTGTCTCTATCTTCGAGTCATCACCTTTAAATCGAATTATAGAACAAGGTGCTCCTGGTTCAAGTTGGCAGCCAGGTCAAGCCTCTATAGAATATAAATATGAGTTTAATAACGATAGCGATCATGTTACTATTTGGGATATAAGCAATTCAGGAGATTTAATTGCCTTAAATAGTTATGAGGCGGGAGAGTTATATAAATATATAACTACTGATGAACACGAGAATCAGGTAATAGAATTCACAGATAAAACGGGACTTTCTGTACTTAAAAGAGTTCAGGCGAATGAATTAGGTACGTTATGGGCAGATACATATTATGTGTTTGATAATTTAGGAAACCTACGTTATGTGCTTCCCCCCATGGCTAATAAAAAAATTGAAGAGGGGGCTTCCATTAATGATAATTTTCTTCAGAAATGGGCGTTTTGTTATCAATATGACGGTAGAAAAAGAATGATTGCTAAAAGAGTACCGGGCTCCGATTGGATTTACATGATTTATGATAAACGAAATAGATTGGTTCTTACTCAGGATGGCAATCTGCGAGAAAATGATCATTGGCTATTTACTAAATATGATGCATTAAATAGACCTGTAGCTACAGGTATTTATCATCAAGGAGACTCTGTTAGTAGATCAAGTATGCAAAATAAGGTTGATCAGTACTATGCAAACTTGACCACCGGAAGGGCTTGGTATGAGAGTTTTGATGAAAACAGTGGAGTAGTTGCTGGCTATAATAATGCGAGTTTCCCACAATTAGGCAACCTTGATAATTACCTTACCATTACTTACTACGATAATTACAATTTCAAATCATTATCAGAATTTGGAGCTGATTATGATTATGACGCAAGCCAACTGTCTCAAGCGACCTGTGCTCAGGGTACATATCAATTTCCTGCAGCAGCCTTAGATAGAGTAAAAGGACAGGTGACCGGAGCCATGACTAAGGTGTTGGATAATAATATATGGTTAGGTACGGTTAGTTATTATGATGATAAGTATAGATCAATGCAGGCTATATCAGATAATTATGTAGGGGGTAAAGATATTGTTAGTAATATATATAATTTTTCTGGATGGGTCCTAAAGAAGAAAGCTAGTCATATCACTGCTACCGATACTGAAGTTACTGAATTAGCCTTCATCTACAACCATGCCGGCCTTTTAATAGATACCTGGCATAGCATTAATGAGGAAGATAGCATTCTTCTAGCCCATAATGAATACAACGAACTTGGGGAGCTCATTGAAAAAAACCTGCACTCTGAAGATGATGGGGCCACCTATGTCCAATCAGTAGATTACCGTTATAATATACGAGGCTGGCTAACCAAAATAAATGATGCCGATCTTTCAGAGACGGAAACTATAGCGCCATCCGATTTTTTTGGAATGAACCTGGGTTATAATGAGGATATCGGACTGAACATAGATTTGGCTGATTTACAGTACAATGGTAATATCAGTGCTGTGAAATGGAGTAACGCCAATGACCCTGCGTCTGCTATGGGGTATGGCTATGGCTATGATCCAATGAACCGTATTATTAAGGCTCAATCACACAACACCACCGCTAGCAATGCCTATAATCTGGACGCCGTAGGCTACGACCTCAACGGCAACATAGAAAACCTTACCCGTATGGATGCTACCGGCAGCGCCATGGACCGGCTCAATTATGCCTATGGATCCAGCACCAACCAAAGCAATCAGCTACTGGCTGTGAGCGATGTAGCTACCGTAGAAGGAGGCTTTAAGGATGGTGCTAACCAGGGCGATGATTACCTGTATGATCCTAACGGAAATATGATCCGTGACCTGAATAAAGGCATTGATAGCATCTATTACAACCACCTAGACCTACCAAGTAAAGTGAAGAAGATAGGTGGTGAATACATATTGTATACTTATGATGCCGCAGGTATAAAACTGGCCCAGACTGTTTATGATGCACAAGGGCAGCCTGTAAAGCGTACTGACTATTCCGGAGAGTATATTTATCAGAATGATACCTTGCTGTTTGTTCAGAATGCCGAAGGTAGAATAGTACCCAATGCCACCAATGGAAGTTGGGAATACCAATACCATTTGAAAGACCATTTGGGGAACACACGGTTGACATTTACTTCCCAGTCAAAAACCTGGAACTTTGTGGGTACTTTTGAATCAGAGAATGGTAATGTGGAAGAAAGTACTTTCGAGCACATCCCTGAGACACGGATGATCTTCATCAATGCAGATGCAAATAATGACGAAGGAAATGAGGTGGTTGAGGTCAATAATTCCCAACCTATGGGAGCAGGTATAAGTTTGCCAATATCAGCGGGAGATCAAATTGATATGAGCGTATATGGATATTATGAAGGTGGCACTGGCTACAATAGTAGCATAGGAGTCTCTGCCTTGATTGGTGCTGTTACAGGTGGGTTTGGAGGTATTGATGCTGGGACTGAAACTCAACAAGCTATTTATAACACATTGGGTAATGCTATAGCTGGTATAGGAATATCGGGAAGCTCAAGTGATAATGTGCCTGCTGCTTACCTGAATTACATTTTATTTGATGAGAATATGCAATATTATCAGCATGGTCACGCACAGATAACTCTAGCAGCCAATATGGAACATGAGCAGATTAATTTGAATAACATAGAGGCTTCCAAGCCTGGCTTTATATATATTTACTTAAGCAATGAAAGTAATAGTCCTAATTCTGTATATTTTGATGATATACAAATATCTGTAAGAGAGACTGCAATTATTCAAACTGATGATTACTATCCTTTTGGACTGGCTTTTAACTCTTATCAGAGGGTTACTGCCAAGGAGAATAAGTACCGTTATAATGGGAAAGAGCGCATATCTGATCTTAACTTAGGTTGGGATGATTACGGCGCGCGAATGTATGAGGCTGCAATTGGTAGATGGCATGCGGTAGATCCTTTGGCAGATCAAATGCGAAGGTACTCGCCTTACAACTATGGCTTCGATAATCCGATAAGGTTTATTGATCCAGATGGTATGCTTTCAACCGATGTTATCGACAATGAGGATGGTACTTATACTGTAGTGGGCGGGGATCCAAATGATGGAGATGATAACATTTATGTTGTTAATAAAAACGAAGATGGTGGGTATAACCGTACTGGTGAGAGTATAGGAAAATCAATTACTTCACATTCTTTTTTCGATGATAATGAGAATGCTGTAATAGGTGCGGTGATTGATTTAAACTCCACCGAGGGTCAATACTTTATTGATAATGACATAGTGAACGAAGATCCCGATTTGATTGAATATATGCCAAATGCTACTGGGGGAAAACCTTTAGACTTAAAAACACGAAATATAGACAAAAGGGGTGAAGGTGTAACACCAGAGCAACATATGTATAGGGGAAGTGTGGCTAAAAATGGCAAGATTGGTTCGGCCAGAGATTTTGGAAATATGGGAGCAGGTATAGTTGCAGCAAGAAATAATTTGTCATGGACCATAGCAAGATTAGGATATGATGGGTTAGAATCCTACCAACAAAGACGACTTTCAACTGAAGGCAAAACCACTCAAAAAGCTGAAAGAGTTGGTTTTAATATGGGAATAGATTTAAGAAAAAATGACCTCAATAAAAAGGGTAGTGTACGTATGCGCGTACGGCAAAGAGATCATCCAATAAAAAAATAAAATTATGAAGAATATAATTTTTGCCATTTTATTAGTTATAGTGAGCAGTTGTGATAAGAACTCAATTATATATTTTTATCCCGAAAAAGGCTCTGGTATTATTACAATAATTGATAAAAACCAGTATAGGTATATAATTAAAGGTAAACATGAAAAAGTTCCTGACTTAAATTATATTAAGTTAGATATATCTAAAGTTGATAAACTTTCTGATGTAGTTTATATCTGTTGGAAGGAAAATGAATTATGGGAAGTGACCGTGGATAAATCAGTAATAGTTGAAACGGTAATTGATACTGCTAATTATAAAATAAATACTACCTTGCCACGTGATAGTAGAGGTATTCCAACGGAAAACAAGTTTAAAAATGATAGTTGTATGATTTTTTCCTATTATCTAATGCGCCTTACTCCAGATCACGGAGGGATTGTTAAAATAAAATAATACAAATATTTTCGGTTTTGTATTTCAAAATAATGAAGAAGGACAATAGATTGGTGAGTACAGCCTCCATTCCCGCCATGCTTATCATAGTGGTTTAGTATAGCGCCGTTGACTTATCAGAAAACCTTAATGTATCTGGAGTAAATGTAGATTTACTTTTTACGGATGATGGTTCAGATGGTCCTCTGCTAAATTTGGTAAATACTGTCATACCAGGAAAATTTTGATACTAATTTAAATGTAGATCAAACAGGTGCTTCTGGCTATTCAAGTACTTCAAGGTCAACAGGAGCGTCTTCTTCCGGTTCGTCTAGTGGAAGTAGTAGTAGTGATAGTGGTACAAGCAATTCTCCTGGTTCTAATGGAGGTCCTAATCAAGCAGCTAACAAATCAAAGACTAACGTTATTAATATAAACATGACTGCAAATGGGGTTAATCATGGAAATATTCAACAAAAAGCAGAGGCCAAAATACAACCATTAGTCAACACCAGAATATATAATTATCCAAGAAATCAAGACTAAATCATGAGGAAATATTTAGCAATAATTGCGATTATATGTATTGCTTCATGCAATAAGGATATAGAGAAAGTTACTGTTAAAGGGTGGGTTAAAGATGTCGGGACAAATGAGCCAATTAAAAACATTGATGTTACTGTGATTTGCTGGAAATATGGAAATAGTCCAGACGGTAGCTACTCAGAAAATGAGATAAAAGTAGTTACTACAGATGATAAAGGTCAGTATAAAGTTAGTTTTAATAAAAGTGCATTCTTAGAAATAAAAACATCTTTGGAGGGGTATATTGATACTCATCAAACGAAAGAATTATATGAGGAAAATAATACAATAAATATCTCTTTAGTGAAAGATGAATAGTTGTTATCTAATGAAGGGAATAAATTATTGTCTACTGCTGGCGTCTCCCCCTTCTGGAGCCAGCATCTTGCTGGTGACCACGATTGAAAGATAAAGAGAGCCTTGCAGTAATGCAGGGCTTTTTTTATTGTGCTAGTTTTAGTTGCAGATCAGATTTTAAGAGAAAAGCATCAATTACCTCAATGAGTAGCCTTTTACGGTTCTCAGGCATCTGCTCAATCTTTTTGAACTGCATTAAGAGCCCCATCTAGTGCGCGTAGCGAAGCAATACGCGTGCTAAACCCAGGCCGTTATAATTGTCGGCCTTATTAAAAATATATTTAGATCTATTTACTTTTTTTTCAGCAGTTCTACTTTTTCCTTTTCTGAGGCTAGTAGCCTTTCATAAAGTTCCACTACTTTATCTAAGGGGTTGAAATGGCACTGGTAGTTAGTAACCCCCACACTGGCAGCCTTAGAGTTAGAGCCCTCATAATTATTTTGGATGTTGAAAATAGCAGCTTCTTCGTCAAAGTTTTCAATAGCTTCCACGGGCACTTTTAAAGCCTCAGCTACTTGCTGGAGCAAATCGTTTTCAATGTCTTCCTTTTGTTCTAGTAGAGATATTTTGCGTTGGTTCCAACTCTCACCTAGCTCAAAGGCTAAGGCTTTCTGCTTCATTCCCATCATTTCACGGAATCGTTTTACATTCCTGCCCTGGTGTTACTAGAAATTAGTCAATCTCAGGACGGTAAAAATCATGGAAAATATGTGCGCTATTATCCTTCAGGGAAGAAATATTTTCAGGTGGAATATTCTAGAGGACAGCCAACTGGAAAGGCAACTGAATGGCATGAGAATGGTAAAATTAAAATAGCCTATTATTACGAAAATGGCCTAGAGAACGGATCTTATATCTTATGGGATAGTACGGGGACAAAACTACTGGAAGGACAGATGAAGGATTGTTTTTTGGCACTTTTCTGCCCATCCCATTTTATACTTAAAAATAGTTTCATAAATTGGTTTCATAAATAAGTCTCACCAACCAACGTTAAATCAGACTTTTATGAACATAGGTTATGCCAGGGTTTCCACCCAAGACCAAAAGCTGGAGGTGCAACTTTCAGAGCTGCAGAAGTACGGCTGTGAAATGATATTTAAGGAAAAGCAAAGCGCCATTAAAGAACGACCGGAACTTGATAAGATGATCAGCCATCTAAGGAAGGGAGATACCGTGGTAGTCTGGAAGCTTGACCGCCTGGGTAGATCTCTTCGGCACCTGGTGAACCTGATAGGTTCTTTCAAAGATATGAGAGTAGACTTCGTGAGTATCAATGACAATATTGACACCACCACCTCCCAGGGCAGGCTTATGTTTAACCTCTTTGCCTCCTTTGCCGAGTTCGAAAGAGAAATGATTAGTGAAAGGACTAAGGCCGGATTAGCACATGCCAGAAAGTTTGGAAGAAAAGGAGGGAGGAAGCCAGGTATTTCAAAAGAAGGAAAGATCAAAGCTTGGGCAGCATTGAAGCGGACCAGGGATTCAGATACACCTATTGCTCAGATTCAAAAGGAGCTGGGACTTTCTAAAGCTACTTATTATCGTTATCTTCAGTGGGCTCAGGGAGAGGAGAAGAGGAAAATTGCTTTAAAATAAAAAAAATCTAAGTATTTGGAAGCTGTGAGCAACGATTTGGAAATTTAATTAGCTTCAGTCATCAGGTCATTCTTTATTAGAAAAATTATATGGGGACTAAATATATCAGTGACAATATTTAATTTAATTAAATAATGCCTAATTTAAATTGCGAATATGCACTTCCCAAAGGACATTTTTTCAATTGTGACCACGGTATAGAATATAACCAAATCCAGTTTCATCAGCCAAAATTTGATATTTCCAATCTTTGGATTCATTTTGGTTTCAGAGAGCAAGAAAAGTTTTTTAAAATTTCTAACCAGGATGGTCTTACCTTAAGCCTTTTACGACTCTTGCCACTTAGTATCTTGAACAATAACTATTATGGAATTTCAAAAATCGGAACGTTACCTTCTTATAGAGGAAATGGTTATGCATATCAACTCTACAGGTGCGCTATTGAAAGGCTTGATTTACCTATTATTTGTGATGCATCATTGACAATACCTGGTTCTTATAATATTTGGATGAAATTGATACACGAATCAAAAACCGATTCTTTCGAAATAAAGCATTTGGATACAAAATCCGAAGCTATTAAAGACTACTCTTATAAAAACCCCATGCCAAGAATTTGGGGTTATGATGAAGATATCCTTGAAATAATAAAGGATGATAAAGAAAATTTGGAGGATGCATACCTGGACGGAGAAGTTTCTGAAGAATTGTACAAATTCTTAAAACACCATTTAAATTTATTGGAAGATAGATCTCATGTTCGACTGTCAGCCAATAAAAAATAACATCCGTAGCCGCCATGCTCAACACAGTAGTTGTGATTTCCTCTGCTGGTGCCAGCATCAAATAGTTGCTGGTTCGAGCTTGTAGTTCGGACTTTACGTACCAATAGCCCTATTATATTTGAGCTCTTTTTTATGCCTCTTTAAAAGTGATATTCCTCATTGTCGTTAGTTCGATTCAAATAAATGAAATTATCTCAATAAAAACTTTAAAAAGCAATCAATCTTACATCCTGTCTCCTTTTAAATAAACATATTTGATTACTGCATAAAATCTGATTGAAATGGAGCTCGTAAATTATTCAAAACCTCACCTACACGAAGAACAAAGTAAACCGTACCCTGTAGATAACCAATCCTTCCCATACACAGAAATCTCCAATCCACGCAGATTTGAAGAACTGTTATACAGCATTTACCAGCTGAAAATTGAAAAGCAAGAGCTAAATGACTATGATGACATAAGTTTGATGAGCGGAGTTGCAGAACAAGCACGAGATGTTGTGATGTTTAGGAATGGAAAAGCCCATGGTATAATCCAATGCAAAAAGTATAAACACAACCTAGCCAAAACCGATTTTGGAAGGGAGATTACAAAATTAATACTGTATAGCCTTTTGGATGATAGAATAATCCACGACACCAACGACTTTACATATTACATCGCAGTTGCTAAAGATTTTACGGCACCTTGTCGCGACCTAATTACTGACTTTAATAATCAGATCCTTAAGGAACCTGAGTTGGAGGGTTGGATATCAAGTAACTTAAACATGCCTACTCTGCGGTCATTAAAAATGACAGATTGTGCAATTATAGTGCGGGATATTCTTTCAAGAATTAATGTAAAGAAAATTATTCCTAGTGATTTGGATTTGGAACTTACGGATAAACCACAATTGCAGCCACTATTTTCTCGATTCGCTCAGTGACGGACAATACAGTTACTAAAGAAATTCTTAACACTCTAAATGGTTATCTTACTGAAGAGGAAATTTCGAAACAACTGTATAATGGCTCAATCAGCTTGTTATCTGAACCAAACACTTTTGAAGGTATTGAAGATTCTCACATACTACGCAATGAAACTGAGCAATTGATTAATTGGGTTCAAAGTGAGGCCAAAAAAGATTCTAAGGGAAATATTCAGAATATATGCCTACTCGCTGGACCAGCCGGATTTGGCAAGACTGTGATTCTGAAAGATTTTTTCTCAAAGTGTCGGTCATTGGATCTTCCCATTTTGGGTTTGAAGACAGATAAACTTTACTCTTATACAATTACTGATCTTCAAAATAGTATTGGGCTTACCTTACCTGTATTTGATTTTATAGAGAGATGTAAAGCTATATATCGCACTACAATCATTGTCATAGACCAAATCGATGCCCTCTCACAATCAATGTCCTCTGACAGAAGATTTCTGGATGTCTTTAAAGGGTTCATTGATCGTTTTGAAAATGATGACAATATTAAAATAGTTATTTCAGTTCGTAATCAGGATTTGAACTATGATCCCAGTTTAAGACAGTTTAGAAAAAATAATACTATACAAGTTACCAAGCTTTCTTCAGAACAAGTATTCGAGCAACTTGAAAAAATTGGGATTGTCAAGAATCGCATATCAGATAAGCTTCTGGAACTTCTAAGAATTCCAAATAACCTAAATATATTTTCAAGAATAGCATCTGACGAAGACAGCTTAAAAGTAACTACGATACAAGAATTGTACGTAGAACTTTGGAATCAAAAAGTGTTACAGATTCCAGAACGCGTCAAGACTAATAAAACTAAAGTTAAAATTGCTCTTTATTCAATTGCTGATAAAATGTTCAGTAGCCAACGAATAAGTATTTCCGTTTTCCAATTTGAAGATTTTTCAGATGAAATTGATTATCTGGAGAGTGAACAACTGGTCAAATGTGAGGGCAAGCAATTACAATTTTTCCATCAATCCTTTTATGATTTTATTTTCGCCAAACAGTTTGTAGAAAACAGATCAGACTTAATCAATTATATAAAGGATTCTGAACAATCAATTCATATTCGCTCGGCAGTAAAAATGATAATTACCTATTTGAGGGATTATGATCCTGTATTGTATTGCAAGTATACAAAACAGGTTATTTCAGATGATGAGATATTTTTTCACCTTAAGCACATTATTTTTCTAAATATACTTTTTCAATCAAACCCCACTCAGGAAGAGCAGGACTTGATAAAGTTTTCCCTGATAAGTTCATGGAACTATAGCTTTTTATTTTATGAACATGCATACAGCAGCTATTGGTTGGAATTTGTCATAGATAATTCCTTACTCGAGTTGCTCAAAGGAGAAGCCAGGAAGATTAAATCACCTGAACGGAAATTAGTAGATGAGAATTTTGACGAGATTATATCGAATTTGCAGATTAACTTTTTACGAAAACATGTCGAAGTGAATGATCCGATGGCATGGAAATATTTTAAGCAAATTGAAGATACTAAGGTTATACAAAAAGTACTATACTTTGTGAAGGATTGGAGTAGTTCTGATCCCTTTTTCATGCTTGCTAAGTGTCCGGATTTTATAAATTCAGAAACTTGGGCATATTACCATGTTCTTGAAAACATCATAAAATATAATGAAGACTTTGTGCTTAACGTCTTAAAGGGAATCTTGTCTCAAGATGATAAAAGAGCATATACCAAGGGAGACTATGATCAAGTTCTGAAATCTCTATACAAACTAGCTCCACAAAAAATTATTTCCTATACTGCTCGAAGGTATGAGGAATGATCTTTATAAAGATTCTGGCACTCAAAATGGCTTGATAAGAGATTGGACTTATAGTCGAATTGAATTACATAATAATGACCATATTGGTGCTCAGGAATTTTTATACCAAATGCTCGCTCGTTGTCTAAAGGCAACTGCGTCAACTCACATTGACGATTTCTTAGAGTTCTTCCATAGACTTAAGTCATCAAATCACGATACCATTCTTAGATTGTTAACCTTTTCCTTAAATGGTAATGAGGATAAATTTACCAATGAAATTATAGAATTGTTCAACCATTTTAAGCACTTAGGGCTTTTGACTTATCGCGATGATCTGGAATACGAATTGAGATCATTAGTTGAGAAGAGTTTTCCGCATATGAATGCCGAACAGCAAAATATCATACTGAATACCATACGAAGCTATAGAGATAAAAAAGAATTAAGATTCTGGACTACTGACGAGGGTAAAACCATACTTCGCTTTGAATGGGGTCTATCTAAATATTATTGGTTACAAAGAATGCCCATAGATATAATTCAATCTAACCCAGACTTGAAAATGTCTCTAATGGAATTGAGAAGAAAATTCTCAAAACATAAGGATATTCCAAAGAGGCGGAGTGTAATTTCTGGTGCCGTTCACAGTCCTATTCCGTCAGGTGCGCAAAATTTTATGAAGAAGAAGCATTGGCTAATGTCTTTCAGAAAATATGATACTGACGAAGATAGGTGGGGAATGGATTTCTTAAAAGGAGGCAGATCAGAGCTAGCATCAGAATTTGGAAATATTGTTAAGCAATATCCCTCAACGGAAAAGTTAGAAATAATAAAAGCGGTTATAGAATCAGATAATCTCCCCATTGAATATGCTATAAGCGGACTCTACGGCTGGACCCAATCGGGTGCAGATTTGAACTTGATTTTGCCTTTGTTTGAGAATGTTCTGGAAAAGGATTTTTCTAATCAAGAAGTATATATCACATCCTTAGCGGGTAGTCTTGTTAATCAAGATAAGACATCCTTGAAGGTAATTAACTATCTTGTAAAAACTAGCTTACGATTTAAAAAATGAAAACGCAGCTACTTTTGTTGCTGATAATGCCAATACTAGTATAAATGGGCTTTATACAACAGCCATAAATACTTTACATGGTGATGCGGTTAACAATCTGCTTCGTACTCGTGATAATAGTTTTAAGAAAACTATATTCGATACTGTTGCATACATTTTGGAGAATGGGCCTCCAGAATCTCGAGCCGCAATCTACTTTCGCTTCCATTATCTCAATAGATTGAATAGAGATGAGGCTCATGATCTTTATGTAACCTCATTTGTTAAAGAAACTAATATACATGTTATTGCTACAGCTATCCAGTCATTGCCATACTTCCGAACTAATGGGATTAGAATATTAGATGCACCAATTAGGTTGTTGATTGAGTCAGGTTCTATGGGCAGTGAAGACAGTGATTATTTATTTACAATTCTTTATGACTCATATCTCTACGAGCAAGAAGGAGCCGAAGAGTTACTACCAATGTTTTTAGATTCTACTAATTATAACCGTTCTAAAGCCATAGGAGAAATTTTAAGTAATTATTATAAAGTTGAGGACTCTAAAAAAAAGAGTGACTATTTACTAGAATTAATCTTACTAAAGGCCGATAAGGAGGATTTCAATGACATTTTTTGGCATTTCAGCGATGCCGGACATGTCGCACTTCAGGACTTATACAAAATCATTAAAAAACTCATCAAGTCTAAATATTTTAAATTAACAGATCAATTAATTAAATATTTGCTTACCCAAAATAGTAAATTTCCTTTTATGGCAGTTGAATTATTTGAATTTGCCCTAACTAATAATAAACTACAATTAGGAGACCTACACCACTATCAAGTTGAAGATAAAGCCCTTAATTTTATTGTCTCAACTTATGAGACAATTACTGATCATGACGATAGGAGCAAAGAGATGCGAAAAAAGCTATTACAATCATTTGATATAATAATCACCGATTTTAGATTTATAAGTAATAAGGAGAAAATACTCAATGAACTCTTTTAAGCTTAACTGAGGTGAAACAACTTCAAAAGTTATATAAGAAAGATAATGTTTTGGGTGATCTATGAAAATGATAATATTGATTCATCTCAGAAGGCTGAAGGTTATTATTCCGTCGCCGACATGCTCGCCATGTATGTTTACCACTGCTTACGTATAGACTGACTTCGCTATTCGGCTCAGACTTTCAAAGCCCTACCCACTGCCCTTATACATTTTTAATTTTAAATTAGTGAGATTGACCTATAATACGACAAAAATGAATGCTTTAGAAGAATTTCATAATAAGTTAGATTCTGTTCCGCTTGATGTTACCAATCAACATGATATTATTAAAGAGTTACAAAGAGTAAATGAAATACTTAATAAAGAAGGGTTAACTGAAATTTTAAAAAAGTCTGAATTAGAACGACAGTGCTTTGCTTTGAGGGTGTCCTTTGACCAAGATTCTGAAACTGGAAAAGTTAAAGGTGTGACTGGGCAAATGAGTGGAAGAGTAAAAAATGAGGAAGGAGAAAAAGTTCCTATTGTTTGGCCAGATATAACCCAGTTTACTGAAAACGACTTCAAATATATTGAAGAAAGATATAAAAGCACTAAAAATCTTTACGCCAAAACACACTTTGGTTTAATCCTATATTTTCAAAATTCAACTGTTTTCTCACGTCATAATGATTTCAAAAAACAGCTTGGTGGTGACTTATTTGAACTTGCTAAATCATATAAGGATAAAACATTATCTTCAGAAAAGAATAAACGCTACATTATTCATCTTTACCAAGCTATCAAAGCGGCTCTCCAAATTGGAATTCGATCAAAGTTTCACGATTTAAAAAACAATATTGCTTCATGGTTGATAGAGCTACACAATGGATGGGATTTAGATAGAGATGACGCCCTCCGAATTTTACTAGATGTAACACAATTGTTTGTTGACAATTATAAATATGTCAAAAATGAGATCATACCGGAAAATATTCTAAAACAAAATTTAGTGGGGGTTGAAACACAAGCAAAGAAATACAAGTGGGGAGCTATTTACATCCTTAATTCCTCAAGTGTTTTGGATCAAAAAGCGGGATTAGAGTATTTCAACTATAAAAAAAGAAAAGCCGAATTGTATGAGCAATTAGCGAAGGAGGCTGAAGGTACGCCTAGACAATTGGCTGCGATAGGATTTGTTGAAGACGCACTACGCCTTTATAGGGAATTGAAAGATGAAGAAAATATAGAGCGCTTAGCAAAGTGGTATCAAGAAATAAGAGGAACGGGTAATTTTGGAACTGTTCAACAAGAGCTAGATCAAGATCATGTAAAGGCTGTTGCTGAAAATATTAATAAAGAAATTGAAGCAAAAAGTCCTCAGGAAATATTACAGACCTTATCTATTTCACAAATGTTTTCAAGCCTCGAAGTAATTGAAAAAAGTTCAGAAGAATCATTTTCGCAGAACGGTTCCTTAAGATTTTTCGGAAATTCTGTTGTGGACAAATTTGGAAATACAATTGCAAAATATACTACTGAAGAAGAAAGAAAGCTCTTTTCGTTTTGGCAAACCTATGGTTTTCACTATCAAATAGGTGTACAATGGCTAACATATTATTTCATTCAAGCTTACAAGAATGATAAAATTAATTTTGACGCTACAATTGAATTCTTATCAAATTCTTGGCTAAGTGCACCGATTTCAAGAAACTATAATGGAATTTTACGCAATATAAAGCCAGTTGAAATATTGATTCCTCCAATTCGCCTACTTTTTAATGAACTAGAAGCTTGGTCAAAAGATAAAGACTACGAATTCAATGCAGTTGTCTTAAATGACTCTTTGACACTTAAGGTTGAAGCCTTATTACGATACATGTGTGAGCATCTAGGTATTCCTACCTTTAAACCAAAGGATAAAGGAATAGTAATGGAAAAAAACATAGATGATATCTTGGCCGATATAAAAGATGAACCAGAAAGTCCTACTGGATTCAGTGAGGACGACAGACTATTTATCAAGTTTGTGTTGAGCGAAAAAGTAGGACAAAATTTAAGAAATAAGGTTGCTCATGGTTTATTGGACATTCATGATTACGACTTTGACAAGATCATAGTTGTTTTTACCATAATATTGCGTTTTGTGAAATACCGATTTGTGGAAGAAGAAAGTAATAATGATGACACAAATAATTAAAAAACACTGCCAGTCATTTTCATTATTAAATAATTAAATTCACCTCGAAAAATAATATAGCTTATATGCTCGTATATTATGAGGAAAGCAAAAAAAATTAATATAAATGGAACATTATAGACTGGAATTTAGTGAAGAGCAACAATGGCTGAGAATGGACAATTATAGTCATGATGCTAATACTAAAGGCTTCATCACTTTAAAAGAAAGATGTACAGATACGGAATATAAAATTTTCCAGGCATTCTTAACCCGAAGAGATGGGAAATTATTGAAGGATTCAAAATTTAATTATCGTAATGCGGATGTATTAGAAGCCATTGAACAATTAGAGACTTTTCTTCAAAATCTGTCCAAGTATAATTTGAGTATTTCAGATAAATGACTCAACTAGCATGTGAAGTGAAACATTATACACGTTCACTAATTTAGGTGTTTATTCTTATCAATGGTACTTTGAAGACTTATAGCTGATAAGCCACAATTAATTGTTGCAAAAGTAAATAATTTACTATCTTAATTACGATGAAATCTGTTCTAACAAATGAGTATTTAAGTGATTTTAGTTCTAATGAATTAAAAAATGCGCCTAATAAGCTCTATTACTCTGGGGATTTAGATCTATTGAAATCCCAGCGCAAGGTTTCTGTTGTTGGTTCTCGGAAAATATCTCATAAAGGATTGAAAAGAGCTGAAATAATAACCAAATACCTCACTAACCATAATTTCACCGTAGTTAGTGGTCTTGCCCAAGGGGTCGATACAATTGCGCATACCACAGCCATTAATAATGGTGGAAAGACTATTGCAGTTATAGGTACTTCATTAGAACAATTTTATCCTAAAAATAATCAGAACCTTCAGCTGGAGATAATGAACCATCACCTTTGTATTTCTCAGTTTTCTGAAGGACACCCTACCCAACCCAAGAATTTTATTTTACGCAATCGCACTATGGCTTTGATTAGTGATGCAACTATCATTATCGAAGCTAGTGAGCAGAGTGGTACTAGGCACCAAGGTTGGGAAGCACTTAGGTTAGGTCGTAAGCTGTTTTTACTTGAGAATCTTTTCACTGAGAATAATTTATCTTGGCCAAATGAAATGCTTGAATATGGAGCTCAAAAGTTAACTAGAGGTAATTATCAGGAACTATTAGAAGAAGTTCCTTATCTCATTTCGAATAAAGAAGCGGTGTTAGAATAGTGTGTGCTGGAGATGGAACAAATTCATTAAACTACGCTGGAATAGCAAATTACCTATCCAAAAATACTGGCGAGAAGGGAGAACAATCCCGTCAAATTTGCGCAGCACTTAAAGCTGGAAGGCAATCAACCATAAATTCTGTGATAGGCGCAATAAACAAAAACTTATCTTTTTTCGAAGGTTTTTTAGGGCCCAATACCACTTTAATCCCAATTCCAAGAAGCACTCCATTATTGAATGGAGGAATATGGCCAGCAAAAATTATTGCGGATGAATTAGTCAAAAACAATCTTGCTAATACCTCTATTGAAATTATTCAAAGAACTAAGCGTATTTCTGCATCTTCTTCACGATCCTCAGCAAAAGATAGATCTGAAGTTCATGAACATCGGGCTTCTTTACAAATCTCACCAGAGATTATCCATACCAATAATATTATACTAGTAGATGATGTAGTGACCTTAGGTAGAACTAGCTATGCTTGTTTTCTTGATTTACAAAAATATTATAGTGGCCAAAATATTATGCTTTTTTCTGTTTTTGTGACCAAAGGTCTTGAAGAGCATAAAACCTTGGACATCATTACTCAACCACAAAGTGGAATTATCACATTTAACAGCACCACAGGTAAAACCACAAGGCAAGATATAAATAGTCTATAATAGTTAACTATAAAATCTGTGGGTTGAGCAAGAAGTTTTCTATTCTTATCTCATATATATGAGATAATTTTTTTATTTCATGTGTCAATAAGTAGTTTATTTATTCCAAAGTATAAGGTTATTGCGCCTTTTGAATTTCTAGCTATCCAACCTTATTATTAATAGAATTCAGTGTAGCTCTAATGATTAGAGGTTTTCGAAACTGCTATTAATATTTAATATATACTCTAGTTCGGTTGCATTGCAAATCATGGTTTTCTTGAATCTAAAAATTTGTAATCATGAGCCAGTTCGATCAAAAAGTATTTCAATCTCGATTTAATGAATCACTGTCCTACGCAAAGAAAATAATTACAAAATTTTTTACTGATGGTGATTTACAAAATGACTTACTCCAGGACTATTCTTATGAGATCTTATCCAAGCCAGACAAGTATTTCAACTTGCTAAAAGGTAAAAGAACTACATATTTTATATTGCAATCAAAGGCCGCTCATATCCGAGCTAAAAATAGATCGTATCTATATCATGAGTATATAGAAAATCCAGCCTTTTCCTCTGATTCCTTTGATACTATTTCTGAGCCAGCCGAATATGCTTCTGTTTCCATGGAAGAGAAATATAATGATCATCTCGAATCTATTCTCCATTCAATATTTCCTCCTAATGGTAGAAAAGGTTCTGTCCTGGCTTATGAAAAACAAGTATGGCTATTAAAAGAGTACAAATCAGGTGGCTTGAGCACTCGAGAATTCTGCAATCACCATAAAATCTCTACTGCTACACTTCACAGGCTTCTAAGTCAAGGTCCTCAAAAGGTGAAGCCTTCTATTACTCTCCAGGTGATTAAAAAGTTTATTCTTGAAAACAAGAAATCCATTGAAATAGCAGAGGAACTCAATATTTCAAAAGCTTCAGTGGCTCAGCAGCTATATAAGGGCAAGCAAAAACTGAAAAAATATTATGGCGATCATTTTCGTAGAAAGAGAGAGATAAATATTTCAATTAATTAGTTTCCATATTGGAAACTTTTTGTAACTTTATAATGGCGCATAACTGAGTATAATCCAGTTATAATATAATGACTTTAAACCAGTAAGATTATGGAAAGCAGAGAATTTATTTATTTAACAAAATTTAAGCAACATGAGAATAATCTCTGTAGGTACTCTTCACAATTTTCACAAAAAGAACCCAACTAGCAAGACAGGACTAGTTTTATGGATTAAATCAATGAAATCGGCTCAAATAGAGAAGCCTAATGACATTACCGAGCTATTTAATAAAAGTAGGATTATCGATAATAATAGGGCAATCTTTAACATCGCTAAAAATAAGTTTCGATTGGTAGTAGCTTTTAATTTCTCTACTTCAATTGTCTATATCAGATTCATTGGTACCCATGCCGACTATAACAACATTAACCCAGAGACAATATAAGAGACATTACATTTAATTATACAACATTGGAACTCAAACCCATAAGGACTGAAAATGAATATTTACAGGCTCTTCAAGAGGCTGAAAAGATATTCGATGCTCAAAAGGGCACACCTGATGGAGATAGACTTGAATTACTAGCTATTCTCATTGAAGATTATGAAGATAGAGAGTTTCCTTTACCTAAGTTAGACCCCATCGAATCTATCAAGTATGTGATGGAGGAAAGAGATTTTAATCAAAATGAAGTTGCCCATATTTTTGGTGATAAAGCAAAAGCTTCTTTGGTTTTAAATCGTAAAAGAAAACTTAGCTTAACCATGATTAGAAAGGCTCATGAAGCTTTACAAATACCACTCGATATCTTAATTCAAGATTATTCTACAGCAGGTCCTAACTAATAACTAGGACTTTTATTCGCCCGAAAATTTATACGATCAATCATCAAGTAAATTTTAATTAGGAAACCACATCCTTACTTGCTTTTATAAAATTCTCTTCCTTTTTCTGTTATACTATATTCTGTGGATTGACCCTTTTTATTTTCTTTCACAAATCCGTGATCAACACAGTAATTTATTGTTTCTGTGGCAACTCTGGTGGCTCCAGATAGAACGCTATATGTCACTAATAAATAGTTTTCACCTGCTAAATCTGTTGAGCTATTAATTATTAAACTTAAGAAGTCTTTAACAGTAAGGTCTTTTGCCATGTGGCGCTCTATACTTTCTTTCATTACCTATCAATTACCGTTGTGCTTATTTCTGTAGACAAGTATAATTATTTCTTTTGGAAAGAGCATCGGTAGGGATCTGATAGGATATCCCTGCTATCTGTTACAATCTGTCGATTTTCACGACTATCAGGTTTAGAATGCCTGTGTTCGCCTGTACTTAGTTAGCCAGCTTTATCAAGTAGGAAGTAATATCAATTATTCCAAAAAATAAGGTTTGTATGAATAAAGTAGCAAGCTATCACACCTTAAACCGGTGCCCTTTTTACCTCACGCTCAACCTAGCTGGACTTCTTAATCCCTAAAACCTAGAAGGCATTACATAATTATTTTCACTTAAATACTTTATTGTAATGAATTTCAAAATCCAAGACTCCGTAGTGCAGACTAAAATAGTTTCTGAAATCCAACTGGTCTATAGATCCAAAATTAATATTAATGATAGACCAATAATTCAGCCATCTGAAGATGCTAATAAGATTTTTCATCAAGTATGGGATGAGGATTTGATGCTTCGTGAATCTTTCTATGCCATGTATCTCAACCGACAAAATAAGGTGCAGTCTGTATTGAAAGTAAGCACCGGAGGGACTACCGGTACTGTGGCTGATCCCAGGCTTATTAGACTGGCCGTTGGCGCAATGGTACGCGATCTTATTAAGGTCTATCATCAATTATTAAATTATGGTCATGAGTGGTGTGATCCTTTAGGTAATTTGTATGAAGAGATAACCTCAAAGCGTAAATCACAGGCTTTAGGTCAGTTTTTCACTCCTGAGCACCTTTGTGATTTAATGGTTCAACTAAATTATAGTGAAGTCATTTCTAATGCGCGAATTTCCGACCCTGCTTGTGGATCTGGCCGAAATTTGTTGGCTTTCCATGTGGCTTATCCTGGCAATTATGTATTCGGTGAGGATATCGATCTGATGTGCTGTAAAATGGCAGCTATTAACTTGATGGTGCATGGATGTCAAGGTGAAATTATACATCATAATTCGCTCGTTTGCGTCAATCAGTTTCAAACCTACCCTGATGATGTCTGTGATAATACTCACCACTAATAATCCCGAGGAGTATTTTGATAGTTAATGTCTTACCCTTTTGCTTTGTGCTTGTTGATGTTTGAATTCTTTTTCCGGATCTATGAATTGGCTTACATCGATGATTCTGGAAAGGTCATTGACATGATCTACAGCTCGAAGCAAGGCAATAAAATGCAGCATGGAGATACCGGCACCACCTTCTAGCCTGGTGATAGTAGTCCTGCTCACACCAGTGTGCTTTGCCAACTCCTGCTGTGTAAAAGAGCTATTGATTCTTGCCTCTTTAAACCTCCTTCCCATTTCAGCTAATATTTCTCTGTTTGAATTAAATCCAAAATCCATGCTTTAAGTTTAATACATTAAACTCTTAATTCAGCATTAATGCTTTAAATATGAAACAATTTAAGCCAATATAGGGTTTCCAATTAATTGGAATTTTTGGGTGTTTGTTGATTGAGTAGAAATTAAATCTCTTTTTTGGGTCATATATTTATATCATTAGGATACTATATTTCTTGATTTGCTATTTTAAAATTGGATCAAAATTGCGGCTGTTATGAACTCTATTTTCTGTTAGCATTTTATGAATATCCTGGTAATCATAATATAGAACTCCGCCTATTTTAGTGAATGGTAGAGTGCCGTTTACTCTTAGATTTTGCAATGTACCTGGCGAAATGTGTAACATGGTCCTTACCTCTGGAGATCTAAGCCATTTTTTTACAGGGGTTCCGGCATGTTCTTTTAAAATCTTTTTAAACTCATCAATTAGTTCAAGTTTAAACTCTCTTAGATCGTCTGTGGTGATAATTTCTGTTGCCATAATCTTTACGTTTAGTTGTAATACTAAAATGTTGAGATATGCTATACTTTTTTCACAAGTAGGGGGAAAGATGGTAAGGATTTTAAAATAGTAAAATCGAATAAGGCCTTCATCCTCCAGCCGCTTTATTCCGTACCTCCATTCAGCAGCTTTCGGAACCCTTGGTAAGAGAAGAACTATACAGCCAACGCACCTTCCTGCCAGACATAGTTCTACCCTTACCTTTTGCCTAACCCTAGTAGCTGTCTAGCAGTGACCAAAGCGATTATTAAATCATTACCTCCATTCCCAGGCAAAGTTTTATTTTCAGAAAGAACCTGTCAAGGGTATATAAACAGCATCATGGCTCCACCTGCCCGAGCTGCCCTTGACAGAATCTTTCCTCAAATAGTTAAGGCCTTTAAGAGGTAAGTGCACTGAAAATTTGATAAGCTTTTTGTTAGATAGTTGAGGGAGCCTCAAGATTATATATTGGGAAGCTTCTTAGAAATTAGCAAGATGTACAAATGTATACATTTGGATCTTGGCCCTGGCTGGGCAAGATGCCCTTGCCTCGGAACTCGGCGTTTGAGAATACAGATATTAAATAATCTTTGTGGGAGTATTGTTAGGAGGAGTTATCTATAGGAGATATACCAATAAAGTTATATGTGCTTCAGCATTTATTTCATCTTATCCAGTATATCTTTTAATAGCTGAGTCTTTTCTCTCTCACTAGCTAACAACCTTTCGAATAATTCCATGATTTTTTCCATGGGATTAATATTAAAAGTAGGATGATGATTTATGGATCCAGATTGATCATGAAGAGTGCTAGAGATAATATTAATAGCTGCCTCTTCACTAAAATTCTCAATAGCTTCAACAGGTACTTTCAATACTTCCGCCACTTGCTTCAGTAAATCAGCTTCAATCTCTTCTTTTTGCTCGAGAAGAGATATTTTACGTTGGTTCCAATCATCACCAAGCTCAAGAGCTAAACCTTCTTGTTTGATGCCCAGCATTTCTCTAAAGCGCTTTACATTTCTTCCGTGGTGTATTTTCTTCTCCATGTGATTTCAGCTGTTTGTTATACAAATATAATAAAACAAAGAATAATTTACGTGGGTAAAATACCTGCTTGCATTACTAAAATACCATGTGGGTATATGGAATAGCAAAACTGTGATATCTAGATTGAAGGAATAATATCACGCAATTAAAAGTTTGTCATTATGAAACTACATCTAGAACGCCCCAGATTTCCATTCTTTCGCATTCAAGTGGAAGAAGACCTTATTCTCTGTCTAATTCAAAAGCAGCTCAATATCCATTGGCTACTTTGTGATTTGGAGAGTGTTGGCTTTGATCCCTCCGGCTGGGCCATCAGCCTGGAGTCTCCCATATTTGCTTTAGTTGGCATCCGACCGGATGATGATACCTATAATTGGTTCTTTGATATGCTTACCGATCATATAAAGAAAATGGAAGAAGCCAAGGATGAATACTCTACCAGCGAAGCTTCAATAGCCATATTTCAAGCCTTAAAGGCTAGGAAACTAAGCTCGGATGCTAAACAGCCTGTTAAACTCGCCTGATTATCGACAGAGCAAATGAAAACTATGGAAATCAACAGCTTAGGCCAATGCTCTTATCAGCAACTGATTAATGTTATCAGGGAGGTGGTGAAGCCTGACATGATTTATCTACTAGGTAGCTCACAGCGGGAAATAAAAAGTGAGAGTATTTTCATTTCTAACCCCACAACGGTGAATTATACTTCGGAGTACTACCTTTTAATTGTGATTCCTGAACTGAATGACAAGAACACATATGAGTGGGAGGAAATTATTGAGTGTCGCTGTAAATCTATCATTCCCATAATTTGCATTGTATTACAGACTAGCATCTTTGAAAAGTGGTTAAAGGCAGGTCATAGTTTTGCTGTAAAAGTCTTCCAATCCGCTGATATTATCCACAGCTCTCAGAGGTCACTATTTGATGATGTCACACTTGGAGAAATTACAGATCAAAAAGAAATCAAAGACTTCTACAACACCGGCATTAATAAAGCTAAAGAATTTTTAAAGACAGCAGAGCTATGTAGGTTAAGTGACCAAAATGCTCTTGCCATGTTCATGCTGCATCAGTCAGCCGAGCAAGCACTTACTGCCTTGATCAAAGCCGGAACAGGCTACCACAGACGTACCCATAATCTTAGTAGGCTAATTAGATTGTCAGGTTTAGTCACTAATGAGGTGAGGAGCATATTTCCTCAACACACAGAGGAAGATAAGAGGTTATTGAAGCTTTTGCAGAGTGCTTATAGTGATGGGAGGTATAAGAGGGAGTATAGGGTTCGGATGGATGATTTGTTGTTATGCATCCGTCATGTTTCTGTAGTCTTAGAAATTTGTTGTGAAAGAGCCAATATTGAGCTGATCCACCTTTAGATGTTAGATTGAATTTTATTGTTCATAAATAATTCTTGTTCACGTTTCGTGAACATATTATATTTGTGAACATGGAAAGAGAAATTGTCGATATTGCTCTGCAAAACCTAAAAGAAATTAAGGCAACCTGGTCTCAGATTGATCCGATTGAGGATGGACAACTGCAATTTGAGATTAATGGTAAACATCTTGTATTTGTTGCTGAGGTGAAAAAAGAGATTCGGAACCATCAACTACATCAAATTGAAAAAATTCACAGAGAAAAAGGTAATGTAATTCTTATTTCTGAGATAATATTTCCTAAGATCAAAGAGCAACTGAGAGAATTGGGTATAGCCTACCTTGAAAGCAATGGTAATGTTTTTATAAAGACGCCAGATATTTTCTGGTATGTGGATACCAATAATAAATACCCCATACGAAGTGATAATGCTAATAGGGCTTTTACCAAAACAGGACTAAAGGTTGTATTTCATTTATTGCAAAATGCTGATCTTATTAATAGAGCACAGCGTGATATTGCTGAAATAGCCAATGTGGGATTGGGCAATATTCCACAAGTTATTGATGGGTTGAAAAAAACTGGATATTTAATGGTATTGAGAAAGAAAACATATGTTTGGAAAAATCGAAGAGAACTTCTGGATAGGTGGATTAATGAATATGCTACTCAGCTAAGACCTAAATTAATTAGAGGATATTATCACATTCAAGGGGCTTGGGATGATATAAAACTGGATAATGAATTAACGGCATGGGGAGGAGAACCGGCAGCAGATTTGCTAACTAATCATTTAAGGCCGGAAAAGTTTATCTTATACACAAAGGAAACAAGCATTAGCCTGATGAAGAACTACAGGTTGATTCCAAGGGAGAAGGGAGAACTTGAAGTGCTTGAGATGTTTTGGGACAATAAAGGTCGTGGCATAGTTCCTCCAATGTTAATATATGCAGAATTAATGGTTGAGGGAGGCAAAAGAAATACTGAAACTGCTGAAATGATTTTTAATGAACACATCCAATCAAAGTTATAAAGAACTTGCAATTCCCTTTTTCAAGGAAGTTTTTGATCATGTTGATGAAGTCATGATCAGTCATAATATTCCTTACTATCTAATTGGGGCTAGTGCCATAGCTTTAGAGCTTCTAAAAAAAGGAAATAAGCCAAATAGAGGGACAAAGGATATTGATTTTGCAATCATGATCTCCTCAATACATGAATATGATGACTTGACTAAATCTTTTGAAGCTAAAGGTTTTAATAAGGTTAAAGCTCCTTGGACATTTTATTCTCCCACGTATAATGTGGCTGTTGATATCCTTCCTTTTGGAGAAATTGAGGAACATGATACTGAACAATTCCATCAAAGATATTCAGATCTACATGTTCTGGGGATGAAAGAAGTTTTGGAGGAACCTGAGGTAGTTCAAATTGAGAATCGTTTTGTCAATATTCCTCCTTTGCCAGGAATGATACTTTTGAAACTAGTTGCTTGGAGTGACAGGCCAGAAGAAAGGGAAAATGATCTGGTAGACATTTTACTCATTATCAAATACTACTTTGAATTCAATTATGATGAAATTTTGGATCATTACTATGATACATTCCCAGCGGAAGGGTTTGACCCATTGATTATTGCTGCTGAGGTTTTAGGGAGAAAAGCAGCTCAGTTTCTAAAGAAATCGGATGAACTTGCTGAACGCATTTATATGGTACTCGATCAGAATATTGACAATGAGAAAGAGTCTGATATAGCCAAAGAATGGGCTAGAACTAATGATTGGGAAATAGCTTATGCCATTAAGATTTTAAAAGCTTTTCAAAACGGAATTTTGAAGTAATCATTAATAATAGAGAATAGCATGTGGAAAAATAATTTGTTATGAATTTTTAGGTCATTATCTTTATGTAAGATAAATTACGAAAACAATTTTGAGCACCAATTCGTGTACCTCTAAAATGAAAATTAACGTAACTAATTGATATTCAATAGATATTAAGGGGAGGTTATAATCCAGTCATCCCGACAAGAAAGCAGAATCTGTAGAAGGTTCTGCTTTTTTATTTTAACCAAATGAAAAAAAACTCATTTCGCCTTCGTAGGCGTCTCCATCTGCGAAACTGCTGCCAATCCAACCTAATCCTTATTTATAACCAGGATTTGTAGAGCTCAGCATTTGTACTGCTTACTTTCGGCACTCCATCTCCACAGTTCTTTACTTTTTTGCAATCGACCAAAAAAGTAACAAAAAAGTCTTTCTTGCTGCAAGGTCTTCCGAGAGCTGGAGCATTTTATAGATCGCAACTACCACTAAGGACTTGAGATGAGCCTGTTTTTCAACATTCTTTCATTGCACGACTGGGCAGCAAGATTTGTGTTTATACCTAACTTAATTAACGGATGCGTAGGTCTCGATACAATTAAATAGTTCGAGCTGCATCTCATTTTACTATGATGGCAATATCTATCAATGATTCAATTATTTAACATTTAAATCTTGTTTTATTAGAAACTCTATAATAGTTCTTATATTGTCACAATATGAGGTTGAGGAAATTTCCATTTTACAGGCAGTTGGATGTTACAGATTGTGGCCCCAGTTGTTTAAAGAATGATTGCAAAATATCATGGAAAATCCTATTCAGTAGATTTTCTGAGAGAAAAATCAGGAATAACTAATGAAGGAGTTTCCTTTAGTGGACTGGCCGAAGCTGCGGAGAGTATTGGGTATAATACTCTTGCTGTCAGAATAAATTGGAAAACTCTCTTGAAGGAAGTGCCACTTCCTTGTATTGTGCATTGGAGAGAGCGTCATTTCGTAGTAGTATATAAAATTAAAATGAATAAAGTTTACGTGGCCGATCCAGCACACGGACTTGTGAAGTACCAAGTGAGGGATTTCTTAGAGGGATGGACAGGTGAAGGTTACGAAGAAAAAGCTACAGGCTATGCGTTGGTTCTAGAACAGACACCTGAATTTAAAGGAATGTCTGGAGGTGTGGATAAAGCATATGATTTCACCTTTTGTTTTGGTACTTTAAGCCCTATGGTAAATATATACTACAGCTGGCCTTAGGATTATTAGTAGGGAGCTTATTGCAGCTAATTTTTCCATTTTTAACCCAGGCTATGGTTGATTATGGCATTAATTACCGCAACCTTAATTTTGTCTATCTAATTTTGATGGCCCAATTAGTCTTGTTTGTATCGCAAACAACTGTGGAGTTGATTCGAGGATGGATTTTGTTGCATATGACCAGCAGGATAAATATCAATTTAATTTCAGATTTTCTCATGAAATTAATGCGATTGCCAATTGCTTTTTTTGATTCTAAGAATACAGGAGATATTGTACAAAGGATTTATGATCATGAACGTATTCAGGAGTTTATCTCAACTACTACCTTGAATACCCTCTTCTCTGCCTTCAACTTGATAATATTTGGTGTGGTTTTGGTCTATTATAGTGTGCCTATATTTGCCATATTCTTTATTGGTTCCATTATCTATTTTGGATGGACCTTGCTTTTTTTAAAGAGAAGGAAAACCTTGGATTATAAGAGGTTTGATAGGTCAGCTGATAATCAAAGTAGCATTTACCAACTGATTTCTGGAATGCAGGAAATCAAGTTGAATGGGTCGGAAAGACGAAGAAGGTGGGAATGGGAGGCAATTCAGATCAAACTTTTTAAGGTATCCATAAATAGCCTTACCCTGTCGCAAATACAAAATACAGGAGGTCGGTTTTTAAATGAATTGAAAAACATCCTGATCACCTTTGTTGCGGCGAAATCTGTAATAGATGGAAGTCTTACATTGGGTATGATGTTATCCGTTCAATACATTATAGGACAGCTAAATCTTCCTATAACCAATTTCATAACTTTTATCCAAAATGGACAGGATGCGAAATTAAGTCTGGAGCGCCTGGCTGAAATCCATAACAAAAAAGATGAGGAAGGTGATGGGGAATTCCTCACCAAATTCCCACTGAACAAAAGCATACGAATAGATAGCGCAAGCTTCAGATATGGAGGCGAAGAATCTATAGATGTGTTGAGTAACTTGAATATTGATGTGCCGGAAGGTAAGGTGACAGCGTTGGTAGGTGTGAAGTGGCAGCGGAAAAACTACCCTGATTAAGCTTTTGCTCAAATTTTATGAACCTTATCAAGGGACCATCTCAATTGGAGGCAAAGCACTAAAGGCTATTAGTACGCCTTATTGGAGGAAGAACTGTGGAAGTGTTATGCAAGATGGGTTCATTTTTGAAGACACCATTGTAAGAAACATCACTGAGTCAGATTCTCTCAGGCAGGCATAGACAGGGTACAGATTGGAACATGCCTGTAAAAATTGCTTGCATTGCCGACTTTATAGAAGAACTTCCGTCAGGGTACAATACCAAAATAGAAGGAGTGGAGTTAACATTAGCGGTGGCCTTAAAAAAACAGCGCATTCTAATCGCCCGTGCGGTATCCAAAAAAGCCCGCCTACATTTTCCTGGATGAAGCCACCAGTGCGCTTGATGCCAATAATGAAAAACAGATTATGGAAAATCTGAAAAATTTTATGAGGGTAAAACGGTGATTATAGTGGCGCATAGATTAAGTACGGTGAAAAATGCTGATAAAATTATAGTGTTAGACCAGGGGAGGGTTGTTGAAGAGGGAACCCATAGGTATTTAACCGAAAAAAAAGGTATGTATTTTACTTTTGGTGAAGAATCAACTTGAATTAGGAAATTAACAATATGTCAGAACATCCTCAAACTATTAAGAGGAAAATTGCTACCCTAGACCAGCGGTCTGATGAGGTCAAGGAAGTTCTTGGTAAAGCCCCAAGTTGGGTGGTTCAGGCTGGAATCACCGTTATATTTATTGTCATTAACATTATTGGCATTGTTGGCAGTGCATCAATCAGCTACAATGATGTGGTTTCTACTCCTATTGTAATTGGTGAAAAAAGCGAACCCATTAGTGATCAAATCCAGCCATTAGGGAGTAACTCTCGGA